>NZ_FYAJ01000006.1:0-52421 GCF_900185625.1 Photobacterium andalusiense | reverse complement strand
TCTTATGAAGATGCGCGTGCGGTTATCATGTCGACTCAAATCGATAGCCTAGTATTAGCACTAGAAAAAACTGAAGAGCAAATCGTTAATTCTAACGAAGAAGTTGATTTGTTAGCAGCACTACAAGCACGTCAATCTGAAGTGCCAGTATTTCTACTAGCAGAACGTGCTCGTACATCTATTCTTAACAACCGCCAGTTAATGGAGCGTGTTGATGAGTGTTATTCAGTACTAGAAGACACTGCTGATTTCGTTGCTGGCCGTATCGTTGCTTCAATGCGTCGTTACCGCGCACAAGTGTTACCACCGTTCATGAAAGCGATGATGCACTACAACGACATCCATGAATATTCATGGTCTGCGCCTGGTCACCAAGGTGGTATCGGTTTTACTAAGACCCCTGCTGGTAACCAATTCTTTGAATTCTTCGGCGAAAACTTGTTCCGTACCGATATGGGTATCGAGCGTGCTGCACTAGGTTCATTACTTGACCACAGTGGTGCATTTAAAGATTCAGAAGTTGAAGCAGCTAAGATCTTCGGTGCTCACCAGTCTTACTCTGGTATCGTAGGTACTTCAGGTTCAAACCGTACTATCATGCAAGCATGTATGAAAGATGACGACATTGCTATCTGTGACCGTAACTGTCACAAATCAATTGAACAAGGTCTGATCCTAACTGGCGCACGTCCAATCTACATGGTTCCTAGCCGTAACTGCTACGGTATCATCGGTCCAATCAGCAAAGTTCAAATGAGCAAAGAAGGCATTGCGCTTAAAGCGAAAAATGCGGGTATTCCATTCAACGCTGATGAGAAAAAAGCCAGCTACGCTGTAGTAACTAACTGTACTTACGACGGTTTATGTTACCACTCAGAAGTGACTGAAGCGCTACTAGGCGAAAGCTCTAGCCGTATTCACATGGATGAAGCTTGGTTTGGTTACGCACGTTTTAACCCTATCTACAAGGGTCACTTCGCAATGCGTGGCGATGCTAAAGACCACACTGGTCCTACAGTATTTGCAACGCACTCAACGCACAAGTTATTGAATGCATTGTCTCAAGCATCATACATTCACGTACGTAACGGTGAAAACGCGATCAACTTTGACCGTTTCAACCAAGCTTACATGATGCACACTTCAACATCACCGCTATACGCAATCTGTGCGTCTAACGATGTTGCTGCGAACATGATGAAAGGCGAAAGTGGTCTATCGCTAACTAACGAAGTTAACCGCGAAGCGATCATCTTCCGTCAAAACATGCGTCAACTATTCAACGATTACACTGCTGAAAACGATTGGTTCTTCAAGCCTTGGAATGCTGAAACTGTTACAGAAATGAACGGTGACAACGTTAATTTTGAGAATGCATCTGTTGAGTCTCTAATGACTATCCAACAGAACTGGAAATTGACTCCTGGCGACAAGTGGCACGGCTTTGACGAAATCGACAATGACTGGTGTATGCTTGATCCAATCAAAGTTAGCTTGCTAACTCCGGGTCTTGACGACAACGGTAACTTCCTAGAAACAGGTGTTCCAGCAGCGCTTGTTACTGCATACCTAGGTCGCTTCGGTATCGTACCAACACGTACTACTGACTTCCAAGTAATGTTCCTATTCTCAATGGGTATTACTAAAGGTAAGCGTGACACATTGATCAACACCTTGTTGTCATTCAAGCGTCACTACGATGGGAACTCCCCATTAGAAACAATTTTACCTGAGTTAGTGGCATCCTCACCTGAAACCTATTCAGGTCTGGGTCTTAAAGATCTCGGTAACAAGATGTTTGAATATCTAGTTCGCCATAACCCAAGCCAAGTACTGAACCAGGCCTACTCAAGTCTTCCTGAAATGGAAGTGAAGCCACGTACTGCTTACCAGTTCGTCGTATCTGATGAAGTAGAGCTAGTCGCTTCTGATAAGCTTGTTGGCCGCGTTGCAGCGAACTCTGTTATTCCTTACCCACCAGGCATTCCAATGCTAATGGGTGGCGAAAACTTCGGTGATAAAACAAGTCCTCAAATCCAGTACTTGAAAGCACTAGAAGCATGGGATGCTGAATTCCCTGGTTTCGAACACGAAACTGAAGGCGCTGAGATCGAAGACGGTAAATACCACGTTCTTTGTATCAAAAAAAACGCACTATAATCGCCTAATGCGATAGCTACCAATCCCTCGTTGTATTAACAGCGGGGGATTTTTTATATTCTAAATACAGGAAGTGCAGGAAGTGCAGGAAGTGCAGGAAGTGCAGGAAGTGCAGGAAGTGCAGGAAGTGCAGGAAGTGCAGGAAGTGCAGGATATTCTGAGAATAAATGTACATAATAACAATATAATAGATATAAAAAATGCCGGCCTTAGCCAGCATTCTTTTATTTATCAATAAAGATAAATTATAAAGCTACAACGTTTGCAGCTTGCAGACCTTTTTGGCCTTGCTCTACTTCAAATGATACTTTCTGGCCTTCAGCCAAAGTTTTGAAACCGTCAGAAGCGATGGCACGGAAGTGAACGAATACGTCAGCACCGCCATTGTCTTGAGTAATAAAACCAAAACCTTTCTCTTCGTTAAACCATTTCACTAAACCAGTTGTTGTATTAGACATGATGTGTCCCTTATTTTTTTATTTCATTAAGTTGTCGCAACACGCGACAGGCTGAAATGAGAATGTTTGAATATCGATAACGCAAAGGCAAACACGGATACAACAACATAAATGTAGCGATAAACAGTTTTCTTTTTGATAAATGATGACAAATAACGTTTTCAGCAGTGTAAGACATTTAACTAAAATGACTTTAGGTAAACACCCTAATGGATGTTCAGGTAGCAGCTATACCGCTACCTGACTGTCAGTCTTATAGACCAACAACATTCGCAGCTTGCAGACCTTTTTGGCCTTGCTCAACATCAAAAGAAACCTTTTGACCTTCAGCTAATGTCTTGAAGCCTTCAGAAACGATAGCACGGAAGTGAACGAATACGTCAGCACCGCCGTTGTCTTGAGTAATAAAACCAAAACCTTTCTCTTCGTTAAACCACTTAACTGTACCGATTGTTTTTGATAATGACATTGAATGTCCCTTACTTTTTAATTTGATTAAATTATCGCACGATGCAATAACCTGAAATGATAATATTCATATAAGTAATCACACCTGCATTATCGTGATAATAATGCCAAATAACCATAAATGCGTTTATTACTTTATATTATTAAATAATGTCATTGGCGAGATAAGACATTTAATTAAAATCATTTCTTAATTAAATCCCCTAGGGTATTAATAAGAAATGTAAAAATTACCAATTACTTTATTGCTACTATTTGTAATGTTACCTGCGGCTGTTTTTTCACAGTAACTAAATGATATATCTAGATTATCAACATTACCATTAATTAAAATATGGCGTTTTAATACATCACTATTGAGCTGATGAATATTAGCACTCCAGGTGCGCTGATTTTTTACTAAATTAAAGTTTACTATCATTATTAACCTCTTGGTTTTCATTTGTATTTATAGGGTTTTCTTGACGATTTTGTTGAAACCAAAATCGCTTACGACCTAATGAACGAGACATAAGTATCCTTAGTTTTTTATTAGCAGAAAAATATTCAGATGATAGAAGGCATCTAATATTATTCATACTAATTAAGTATTTAAATTTTTATTTATAATAAAGTAACGAAGTAAATATGAACGTAACGACAAATACAGAAGCAGATGTTGGAAGTGTTTTATATTTCGATGATATTGTATAAATAATTTTTAAGTTGAAATGGTATTATTAAAAGTGACGCAAACGGTACTGCGACCATTTGCGTCGACTTAAAATATTATAAAGCTACAACGTTTGCAGCTTGAAGACCTTTTTGGCCTTGCTCTACTTCAAAAGACACTTTTTGGCCTTCAGCAAGAGTTTTGAAACCTTCAGAAGCGATTGCACGGAAGTGAACGAATACGTCAGCACCGCCATTGTCCTGAGTAATGAAACCGAAACCTTTCTCTTCGTTGAACCACTTAACGATACCAGTAGTAGACATAATGTGTCCCTTATATTTGATTAAAATTCATAAAGATTTATCGCGAAAATATCACGATTGCACTGAAAGCTTGAATTATTGAATGTGACTATGAAGCTAAGGGAAACACTAAGGAATGCAACAATAACGAAGATATTCTGAGGGTTTTTCTTTTACTTGATGTTTTCATTAATAACTCTGAACAACAGAGCGTCATCATTATTATGTGGTTAGCAATTATTGTAAAGATTTATTTTCAAATAAAGTCACAATAAATCATAACCCACTGATATTACTTGATAGTTTTTTAACGACCATCAAGTAACATCACTAAAAAAACAGCATATTGGGCGGATTTTGAGTCTTTTAACAACTCAAAAAACAAATTTTAGCGGTCAAATATTACGCATTTTGTCCAGCAACATAGCCAGAACTCCACGCCCATTGGAAATTATAGCCACCAAGCCAACCACTAACATCCATCACTTCACCAGCAAAAAATAAGCCTTTCACTTTCTTTGCTTCCATCGTTTTTGATGATAATTCATCAGTATCAACGCCACCTAAGGTCACTTCAGCTGTGCGGTAGCCCTCAGTACCATTAGGCGCAATATTCCATTGATGGAAATAATTCGCTAGCTGCTCAAATTCTTTGTGGTTAAGTTGCTTTAACGGCTTATCAGTAATATCTCCACGCGTAATTAACACTTCAATTAGTCGCTTTGGTAACAAACGCGACAGCGTATTTTTCACACTTTGATTTGGGTGCTGTTCACGTAATTCAAGCAGTGTATCAGCCAAATTAAGCATCGGTAATAAATCAATGGTCACCTTTTGCCCAGGTAACCAGTACGATGAAATTTGCAATATTACAGGCCCCGATAAACCGCGGTGCGTGAATAATAAGTTTTCTTTAAAACTAGTGCCACTTTCGGTGGTGATCACCGCAGGAACTGCAATACCTGATAATTCTTCAAAAGCGTCTTTATCTTGCTTATGTAGAGTAAATGGCACTAAACCAGCAGTCGTCGGCACCATTTTTAAGCCAAATTGCTCAGCAATTTGATAACCAAACGGTGTTGCACCTAATTTCGGCATTGATAAGCCACCGGTGGCAACCACTAGCGACTCACAGCTGATTGCTTCACCATTAACACTCAGACTAAAACCTGTCTCTTGCTGCACAATTGAATTAATATCAGCCTGATAACGAAAGCTGATATTAGGAAAATCACATTCTGCAACCAGCATTTTGACAATATCTTTAGCAGAATCTAAACAAAATAACTGTCCATGATCACGCTCTTCATAGTCAATTCCATGTTGGCATACTAAGCCGATAAAATCCCATTGACTGTACTGCGACAAGGCTGATTTAACAAAATGAGGATTACGACAAACATAATTATTAGCAGCCACATCATTATTAGTGAAATTACAGCGGCCGCCACCTGAGATTAATATTTTACGGCCCGGTTTCTTACCGTGATCAAGTACTAACACTGAGCGTCCACGCTTACCTGCTGTAGCAGCACACATTAAGCCTGCAGCACCTGCACCAATAATTACTACATCATATCTGTTTGCCATGGATTTCAATTAGCCTTTAATGTCACTAAATAAACGCAAAAAGGATGCTAACGATTAGCATCCTTTTTCTATTGTCTACGCTATTTTACCTGCCTATTAGCGCAATACCAACCGCTATCCTATTCCTGTGATTTATTCGATTAAAATCAAGCTTGTTGCTGGCTCTCAATTGCCGTTAATGCTGTAATTGCAGCCGTTGGCATATCTAAGGTGGTGGTAGGGAACGCAAAATCGGCGCCATGTGAATGTACAATCGCAACAATTTGCAGCATTACATCTTGCTGTACCGCTTTGTATTTAACCCAATCAACAGTTTTGGTAAAGGTATACACCAGTATATTCAGTGACGATGGCCCATAGGTATCAAAGCTGACAATTAATGTTTGTCGAGTCTCTATCTCGGCATGGTTTTGCAGCATCGTTTTAATATCATCAACCACTAATCCCATCACTGCCGCATCACAATACCGTAAACCAACACTTTGTTTTATCCGCCTATTTTGCATCCGTGAAGCGTTCTCAACCACCACCGAACTAAAGACTGAATTAGGTACATACAATGGTCGCTTATCAAAAGTACGAATAACTGTCATACGAAATCCGATCCGCTCAATGGTACCCTCTATTTGACGATCTGGGCTGCGTATCCAATCACCTACTTTAAACGGGCGATCAAAATAAATCATCATGCCACCAAAGAAGTTAGCCAATAAATCTTTAGCGGCCATACCGACAACTAAACCACCGACACCACCAAAGGTCAGTAACCCCGACAAACTTAAGCCGAAGTTTTGCATCACAATTAAACTGCTCAATACCATCACAATTAAGCGTAATATTTTTGAAATAGCAGTAACTGTGGTGGCATCTCGATGCGGACGATTATCTAATATTGTCTGTTCAATATTAGTGATCAGCCGCATCAGAATCCAAATAAACACCCCTATCAATAATAGATGCCGCAGTAACGCTAAAAAGCCACTGGAATAAGAGGTAATATTATCAACCATAATCCCTAGTGACATCAGCCCTGGCCATACCCAAATACATAGCGACACTGGCGCTCGAACAGCATCAATTAGAGCATCATCCCAAATTAAGTGGGTTTTACTCGCCATAGTCGCTAAGCGGCGAGAAATAAGTAACCATCCTCCCCACAGTAATCCACTCAACAGTAGTAATAAGCCAATGTTGTACATCCAATTAACGGACGCACCTTTTTCAAGCGATGACCACCAAAGTAAAAATTGATCCATAGCGACTTAGCTTCCGATACTCAACAGAAAAATGAAGTTATATTGTTAGTAATGATATAGCACAGAACGAGGGCAGCAAAGAAAGTGTCACCAGAACAGTGACACTCAAAACGGTCAAATTGATATTAAAGTCCGAGGAAAGCGACGGCAAAAATTGCTACAAAAAAAGTAATCATAAACGTGCTTGCCAATACAAACAGTTTACGTACTTTAATGCACTTTGCCATAAACAGCGGATCGTGATGTTTTTTATACTGTTGGCTACGAATATAATGAAACAAGCGAATTTGTTTGCTGACATTACCTTGAGATGAAAAGAAACCACGCCCATCGACTTGTTGATATAATAATGGATCACAATCTCGCATCACCACCAACAAAGAACGTAATGTGCTGATATATCTACAAGTATTAACAGTTGCCACCAAAAAAATTGCAACCAAAAGTGCGTCACCACTGATCATAGTTATCCCCTCTTAAATATCACTTGCTTATAGGGATAAAAAGGTAGCGTATTACCACTACCCTCAACATCACTTAAGCTTGTGAGTCCATTACTGATGTTGGTACTGATTCGCCTTTAGCCATCGCAGCTAGGTCTTTATCAATAAAAAATAGCGCCTTGCCATCTTCACCAACTAACTCAATTTTATCTAAAATGCCTTTGAATAATTTCTCTTCTTCATGTTGCTCTGATACATACCACTGCAAGAAATTAAAAGTTGAATAATCTTGAGTAGAAAATGCGACATGGGCTAATTCATTAATTTTTTTAGTGATTAGCTGCTCATGCTCATAAGTTTCACGGAATACAGCACCTAAAGAGGCAAATTGATGTTTAGGCGCTTCAATTGTGCCTAAAATCGGTAACGCACCCGTTTCGCTTACATAAGTAAACAAACGTTGCATATGCTCCATCTCTTCAGCAGCATGCACACGCAAGAACGCCGCAGCACCTTCAAAGCCTTTATCTTCACACCATGCGCTCATTTGCAGATATAAATTAGAAGAAAAGAACTCTAAATTAATTTGCTCGTTCAGATTTTCAACCATTGCCTTGGCTAACATTGCACTACTCCTGTTTGTTTAAGTGTAATCAAGACATTGTCACTGTGCATTGTTAAGAATGCAACAAATGGACAAAACGTCGTTATTAATATAATTGCTGTTAGTATAAACCACTAAAATAACAATAAAAATGAATCGACGATTACGGAAAATAATTAACCATTTCGTAACCTATAGATGCGACCTAATCGATATTTTTAAGTTTATACCAGTGCTAACATACAACATTATCGTATTGCTATGGAGTGTAAGTGATGGTTTATAAACATATTCTCGCTGCTATTGATCTTTCTGAAGACAGCGCCTATTTGGTCGATAAAGCCGCTAAACTAGCGCAATCATTGGATGCGAAACTATCACTGGTCCATATAGATGTCGATTATGCTGATCTCTACACCGGTTTGATTGATATAAATCTAGCAGAGATGCATGAACGCGCTGAAAGTGATGCTCAAAATAGGTTACACCAACTAGCAAATGATGCCGGCTACCCTGTCGCGCATACGCTTGTCGGTAGCGGTGATTTAAGCGAAGAAATTTGTGTTGCTATTAAAGATCTTAATGTAGATCTGGTTATTTGTGGCCATCATCAAGATTTTTGGAGCAAAATTTTATCATCGACTCGCCAGCTTATTAGCCGTACTCCGGTTGATTTATTAATGGTGCCACTTAAGTAATTCCACTTCATTACAGCAGTCGTTGCCATAACGACTGCTGATCATTATTGTTCAATACCCTTGTAATTATCATATTCCTGCCGCCGCAATTTAGTTACACTCTCATTACCCTTTATCAACACACCCTTTGCGACGATGAGATATTTAACTGTAATTACCCTCCTATGGGCGTTTTCTTTTAGTTTGATTGGCGTTTATCTGGCTGGTCAAGTCGATGCTTGGTTTTCAGTTCTCACCCGCGTTTGCTTAGCGGCAGTGGTTTTTTTACCCTTTTTACGCACCAAACATTTACACCCTAAGCTTGCCCTCAAATTAATGACAGTCGGCGCATTTCAACTCGGGTTAATGTATTGCTTCTACTACCAATCATTTCTATATTTAACCGTACCCGAAGTATTATTGTTCACTATTTTCACGCCAATTTATGTCACTCTGATTTACGATGCACTGCATAAACAATTCTCGCCATGGTACTTACTCAGCGCAGTCATTGCGGTATTAGGTGCGGCAGTGATTAAATTTGAAGGCATCAATCAGCACTTTATTATTGGATTTTTAATCGTCCAAGGGGCGAATCTGTGCTTTGCAATAGGCCAAGTCGGTTACAAAAGAATTATCGAGCAAGAGCAGGCTGATATTCCACAACATACCGTGTTTGGCTGGTTTTATTTAGGTGCCGTGTGTGTCGCTGTGCCAATGTATCTCTTGTTTGGTAATAGTGCCAAGTTACCAACAACTTCATTGCAATGGGGAATTTTAGTTTATCTGGGTGTGATTGCTTCAGGGCTGGGATATTTCATTTGGAATAAGGGCGCGACATTAGTTAATGCTGGCGCATTGGCGATAATGAATAACGCTTTAGTACCCGCAGGCTTAATCGTCAATATTGTGATTTGGAATCATAATGTCGATTACCCGCGATTAATTATCGGCGGTGGAATTATATTATTGTCGTTATGGTTTAACGAAAGCTGGATAAAAAATAAAGTTACCGCTCAACGCCAGACACAAAAAACGTCGTCATAGCTACAATATAATCACCAAAAAGGCGCGATAATCGCGCCTTTTTAACAAGTTGAAGCAGTCTTAAATAAACGCAAACGCATCGGCAAACATATGCTCACGTAACGCACCTTTTTCAGTACAGAAACGTTCACGCGCGGCACCTGCCATTTCAAAACGGCCACACACATAAATATCATAGGCAGATAAGCTTACAAAATCCTCGGCAACAGCGTCCAATACATTGCCAACCTTCCCCTGCCAACCTTCTGGCGCTGTTTCTACCACAGGTACATAACTAATATTGGCGTATTGCTGTGCTAAGGCCTGCATTTCATCATTCGCGTATAACTGGCACAAATCACGCCCGCCCCAATAAATGAATATCGGTTGCGTTAAGCCACGGCTAATGCAGTTATCGACCATGCTACGAATATAAGAAAATCCAGTACCACCAGCAATCATTACTAATGGGCGCTGACTTTCATGGCGTAACCATGCTTCACCATGCGCAGCTTCAATCGTTACTGGTTGCTGCTCTGTGAGGGCTTTTTTCATGGTCTCAACCACTTCTAACGCATAAGCATTATGCTCTGCAGCACCAATATGAAGTTCAAGCTCACCTTGACGACAAGGGCTACTTGCAATCGAAAATGGGCGTTTATCTTTGTCACCCATCACTGCTAATAGGTATTGGCCCGCTTTAAAATCGAGGGCTTGTAATGGCGTTAATAAAATACGAAATGTATTACATGCCAACGGTTCAACTGACTTTACTTCACATTGGATAGACATGGTTTTCCTCTAGTCTAACGATAATACCAAGTCACTTTCTACCCTCGCCAAGCAAGCAAAAATCCAGCCTTGTGCCTGCTCTTGTGGCGTTAACATTGGCTCAAGCTGATAGCTTATTTGACCTTGCTGTTTACGACACATACACATCGCACAAGCGCCAACCTGACAGCGATTAGGGAAAGCAATACCTGCGTCGAGCGCTGCTTGTAATACTGTTTGCTGCGCACTGGCAACAAAAGTAATGTTATTGGGCAACAGGCGTACTTGGTACATAAAAAACTCTCAATTCAGGGCCATATTTTGCCCCTGAAACATAAAAATATCAGCTTATTGATTGTTACTAAAAATAATCATGAAAGCTTACTGATCAAGTGCTAATTGTGCCCACATAGCATCAACACGCGCCACTATTTGGGGATCTTTAATAATCGGAGTACCCCATTCACGTTGGGTTTCAGCGCCAATTTTATTGGTAGCATCAAAACCAATCTTTGAGCAACGATCTGTGGTCGCAGCAGTTAATACCGTATCACGACTGGGATCCATACGGGTTGTAACAGCCCAAATAACATCATTCCAATCACGAACATTGACATCACCATCGCACATAATCACAAATTTGGCATCGGTGAATTTATTCAAGCAGGCCGATACTGCAGCCATGATCTGCAAAGCTTCACCTGCAACGGTTTTATTGATACTCACAATAGCCATACTGTGATCAGCGGCTTGTGGCGGCAAATAACAATCAATGATCGCAGGAAATTGCTGGCGCAAGGTGGCTAATTCAGCCTCAATATCACATTCAGCAGGCTTTAATCCTAACGATGTAGTTGCGGTATTTGCTAACTCTGCTGGCCATTTAATGGTGGCATCTATCCCCATTTTGGAGCCTAAGCCTACCACTGGTGATGCAAAGTCCAATGAATCAATTGGAGTATTGTCAATCATCAATGTATCTCGAACCGGATCCATACGCGTTGTCATCGCATTGATCACACTGTGCCAATCACGCGCATTAACATCTTCATCACACACAATCACAAATTTAGTGTACATAAACTGGCGTAAAAACGACCACACTCCCATCATGACCCGTTTAGCGTGACCAGGGTATTGCTTTTTCATCGTCACCACCGCCATGCGGTAAGAGCATCCTTCTGGCGGCAAATAAAAATCAACAATCTCAGGAAACTGTTTATGTAAAATAGGCACAAACACTTCGTTTAACGCTACGCCAAGTATCGCTGGTTCATCTGGTGGACGACCAGTATAAGTACTGTGATAAATCGGATTGTTACGCATCGTAATATGAGTGATAGTAAATACATGGTGACGTTCAACCTCATTGTAATAGCCGGTATGATCGCCATAAGGACCTTCATCAGCGTATTCTTCAGGGTCGATATAGCCTTCCATTACAATTTCAGCACTGGCTGGCACTTGAAGATCATTGCTGATGCTTTTAACCACTTCAGTGCGACTACCACGTAATAAACCTGCAAATGCGTACTCAGATAACGTATCAGGCACAGGTGTAACCGCACCAAGTACTGTCGCTGGATCAGCACCAAAAGCCACTGTCACCGGAAATTTTTCTCCAGGATGTGCTTCACACCATTCACGCATATCTAACGCGCCACCACGGTGAGCGAGCCAGCGCATAATAACTTTATTCTTAGCGATTTTTTGTTGGCGATATATGCCTAAATTTTGACGTTTTTTATTAGGGCCACGAGTTATGGTTAAGCCCCATGTTAGCAACGGCGCCACATCACCAGGCCAACAACTCATCACTGGAATTTTATCTAAATCGACTTCGTTACCTTGCCAGATTATTTGTTGGCAAGCGGCTTTACGAAGTACCTTGGTTGGCATATTAAGCACTTGCTTAAACACCGGAATTTTATTAATTGCATCTCGTAAGCCATGTGGCGGCTCTGGCTCTTTTAAATAGGCTAACCATTCGCCTACTTCACGTAATTGCTTAACATTATCACGCCCCATTCCCATCGCCACTCGTTCAGGAGTACCAAACAAGTTGGCTAACACTGGCATGTCATAACCTACAGGATTTTCAAACAACAATGCTGGCCCACCAGCCCGCAAAGTGCGATCGCAAATCTCAGTCATTTCCTGATTAGGATCGACTGGCTGCTGAATACGTTGTAATTGCCCTTGTTGCTCTAAATAAGCAATAAAGTCACGTAAATCCTTGTATTTCATGCGACTACCTGTAGCTAAACCAAGCCAATCAATATAACTGACAATGACTTGATGAGAATGATTTTTGCTAGTATAACCAGTTGTGGGACGGAAAACACCTGTCGATAAAAAAAAGAAAATACCCTTTTAAATTCTGTGGGTTAACAACTAAAAACAATCAACAACGTTAAATTTCAACCATAAAAAAACGCCACCCTAGAGTGACGTTTTTAATTCAATAACAACCAACTACATTATGATTTCTGACGACGCATTGCGTCAAAGAACTCTTCGTTAGTTTTGGTCATTGATAGTTTGTCGATCAAGAATTCCATGCTATCAGTTTCACTCATTGGGTGAACGATCTTACGCAGGATCCACATCTTCTGTAGTTCATCAGCTTTTGCTAATAACTCTTCACGACGAGTACCAGAACGATTGATATCAATCGCAGGGAAAACACGCTTCTCAGCAATCTTGCGAGAAAGATGCAGTTCCATGTTACCAGTACCTTTAAATTCTTCGTAGATAACTTCATCCATTTTAGAGCCAGTATCAACTAGCGCTGTTGCAATGATAGTTAAGCTACCGCCTTCTTCAACGTTACGTGCAGCACCAAAGAAGCGCTTAGGGCGGTGAAGGGCGTTGGCATCCACACCACCTGTTAGTACTTTACCTGATGAAGGAATAACGGTGTTGTAAGCACGTGCTAGACGAGTAATTGAGTCAAGCAAGATAACAACATCTTTCTTGTGCTCTACTAGACGTTTTGCTTTTTCAATTACCATCTCAGCTACTTGTACGTGACGTGAAGCTGGCTCATCAAACGTTGATGCAATTACTTCGCCTTTAACAAGACGTTGCATCTCAGTTACTTCTTCTGGACGCTCATCGATAAGCAATACCATTAACTCACACTCAGGGTGGTTATGGGCAATACTTTGGGCAATGTTTTGCAGCAACATTGTTTTACCCGCTTTTGGCGGAGCAACAATCAGACCACGTTGGCCTTTACCAATCGGTGATGCTAAATCAAGAACACGTGCAGTGATGTCTTCAGTAGAACCGTTACCGCGCTCCATACGCATACGTGAGTTTGCGTGCAGTGGAGTAAGGTTTTCAAAAAGGATTTTATTACGAGCGTTGTCGGGTTTATCGTAGTTTACTTCGTTAACTTTCAGTAGTGCAAAGTAACGTTCGCCATCTTTTGGTGGACGAATCTTTCCGGCAATCGTATCGCCAGTACGAAGGTTAAAACGACGAATTTGGCTTGGTGATACATAAATATCATCAGGGCCTGCAAGGTAAGAACTGTCTGCGCTACGCAGAAAGCCGAAGCCATCTTGCAAAATCTCTAGAACACCGTCGCCAAAAATATCCTCACCACTTTTAGCATGTTGCTTAAGAATGGAGAAGATGATGTCCTGCTTACGTAGGCGGGCCAGGTTTTCCAATCCTAAACTTTCGCTAAGTGATACCAACTTAGGAATAGGTTGGCTCTTGAGTTCTGTAAGATTCATAGTGGTGGGTTTCTTGTTTGTCAAAATCGGGGTTCTATATTAGTTGAGATAAGGATGACCAATAGGGACTGGTCAAGAAATGAACGAAAATGTAATTTCTGTGCGTTACGTTAACACTAAACGTTCTCTTCGTCTAGCATAGTCGCTAGACAAACCATGCACAACTTAGAAATTGTGCATGGCTCGCAATTATATCACTTATAAGTTCGCTTCAAGGAACTCTTTCAGCTGAGTTTTTGATAACGCGCCAACTTTAGTTGCGGCAACTGCGCCATCTTTAAACAGCAATAACGTTGGAATACCACGAATACCAAACTTTGGCGGCGTCGCCGCATTTTGGTCGATATTTAATTTACCAATCGTTAGTTTACCTTCATATTCATCAGCGATTTCATCAAGAATAGGGGCAATCATTTTACATGGACCACACCATTCAGCCCAAAAATCGACGAGTACCGGGCTCGCAGCATTGACAACATCAGTATCAAAACTTTCATCGGTAAGCTGCACAATCTTATCGCTCATCTTCCACTCCAACAGTGATTTTGTTAGCTGATATTGAATTAACCAGCAAATCGTTATCCTATTTGAATGGAATACGTTTCGTATTGCAACCCTAAGCTGATATTCTATAGTAATGAAGACGACACATATCACAGAGCAGAAATTTGCCGAACTAGGGTTAAATCCCCTAGTGCTAAAAGGATTGGAAGAGAAAGGGTTTCATAATTGTACCCCGATCCAGGCCTTGGCATTGCCAGTTGTGCTCACTGGCCATGATATCGCGGGACAGGCTCAAACAGGTACGGGTAAGACCCTAGCCTTTCTGACCGCTACTTTTAACCACCTATTGGAGACCCCTGCACCAGCAGAGCGTAAAACCAACCAACCGCGAGCGATCATTATGGCGCCAACGCGTGAGTTGGCGATCCAAATTTTCAATGATGCGTCATCGCTACTTGCGAGCACCGGCCTTAAAGCTGGCCTTGCTTATGGCGGCGAACCTTATGAAAAACAAAAACAAGTGTTTGATGAAGGTGTCGATATTCTGATCGGTACTTGCGGTCGTATTATCGACTTCTACAAGCAACGTGTTATTGACCTTGCAAGTATTCAAGTGGTTGTTCTTGATGAAGCTGATCGCATGTTCGATTTAGGTTTTATTAAAGATATTCGCTTCTTGTTCCGTCGTATGCCTGAGCCAAAAGCGCGTTTAAACATGCTGTTCTCTGCCACGTTATCATACCGTGTTAAAGAGTTAGCTTTTGAGCACATGAATAGTCCTGAAAGCGTTGTGGTTGAACCTGAACAAAAAACAGGCCACCGTATTCAAGAAGAGCTATTCTACCCATCAAACCAAGAAAAAATGCGTTTATTACAAACGTTAATTGAAGAAGAATGGCCTGATCGTGCGATTATTTTCGCCAATACTAAGCATCGTTGTGAAGATGTTTGGGGTCACTTAGCCGCTGATGGTCATCGCGTCGGTTTACTTACTGGCGATGTACCACAGAAAAAACGTGAGCGTATTCTAGAAGAATTTACTAAAGGTGATATTGATATCCTTGTTGCAACCGATGTTGCTGCTCGTGGTCTACATATTCCAATGGTTACCCACGTATTTAACTACGATCTTCCTGATGATGCTGAAGATTATGTTCACCGTATTGGTCGTACTGGTCGTGCTGGTGAAAGTGGTCATTCAATCAGCTTCGCTTGTGAAGAGTACGCAATTAACTTGCCTGCGATTGAAACCTATATCGAGCACGGTATTCCACAATCAAAATATGATTCTGATGCCCTTTTAGACGATTTACCTGCACCGATTCGCTTACAGCGTAATCCTCGCCAAGGTGGTCGTCGTAATAACCAGCGTCAAGGCCAAGGGCAATCTCGTCAGCGTAATAATCGCCGTCGTCCGCCACAAAACAAACCAGCATAAAATAAGTTAAAGTATCTCTATGGAAAGAAATTCAGTATCACCGCTTTATGCCGCAATTGATTTAGGTTCAAACAGCTTTCATATGTGGATTGTGCGTGAAGTCAATGGCAGTGTTCAGACGCTCGCTAAAATCAAACGTAAAGTACGTTTAGCGGCAGGGTTGAATAATCACAACGAACTCAGCCAAGACGCTATTCAACGCGGGCTTGACTGTTTGGCTATTTTTGCTGAACGTTTGCAGGATATCAAACCTGATCACATTCGTATTGTCGGTACTGCCGCCTTGCGTACAGCGGTCAATGCTAACGAATTTCTTTCTCAAGCTCACAGTATTCTTGGCTATCCTGTGAGCGTAATTGCGGGTGAAGAAGAAGCACGTATTATCTATCAAGGGGTAGCGCATACCTCTGGTGGCAGTGATAAACGTCTGGTGGTCGATATTGGCGGCGCCAGTACCGAAGTCATTATTGGTGAAGGTTTTGACGCCAGTGCATTGACGAGCCTAAAAATTGGTTGTGTCACATGGCTGGAGCGTTATTTTAAAGATCGCTACCTTACCTCAGTCAACTTCGATGCCGCTATTAATGGCGCTAAAGAAGCGATTGAAGCCATTATTGAGCGTTACACTCAGCAAGGCTGGGAAACCTGTGTTGGCGCAAGTGGCACCGTGCAAGCATTACAAGAAATTATGCTCGCACAAGGCATGGATGAAATAATCACTCTGCCAAAGCTTAAACGCCTTCAACGCCAAGCGATGCAATATGAACGTTTGGAAGATCTTGATATTGAAGGTTTAACATTAGAACGAGCGCTAGTTTTCCCTAGCGGATTATCGATTCTAATCGCCCTATTTGAATCATTACAAATAGAATCAATGACCCTGGCTGGCGGTGCGCTACGTGAAGGCTTGGTCTATGAAATGATGGATCAAATGCGTCATCACGATGTGTGCTCACGAACAATTATGAGCATGCAACAACGGTTTCAATTGGATCATCACCACGCAGATAACGTGAGTGATATGGCACTGGCATTATTAGCCCAGTGTGCAAATTGGCAACTGGAACCACCAGCAGAAAACCTCCTTCAAGCAGCGGCCAAATTACATGAAATTGGTGCTAGCATTGAATTTAAAAAAAGTGGTGAACATGCGGCTTACTTAATTAAGCACATGGACTTACCTGGCTTCACTCGCGCACAAAAAAATCTTATTGCTGAGTTATTACGTCGTCATAACGGCCCATTAACCAGCTTACCAGAACAACATGCGTTATCAGCGCCAAGTGCTGCTCGTTTACTACGCTTGTTACGACTGGCGATTATTTTATGCCATCGCCGCGATCAAAACTGTTTGCCTCCCTTTAGCTTACGCATGGAAGACAACAAATTGACGTTGTTATTATCGGCGAAATGGTTGATCAATAATCCGCTTACTCGTAGCGAATTAACCCAAGAAGCTACCCGTCAAACTGATATGGGCTGGCCAATGGTAGTAACGGCACAAGACTGATCAATAGCATTACAATCTAGCGATGAGGGTTGCCCTCTTAGCTCTAGGATCAAAAAAGGCTCCCTTTAAGGAGCCTTTTTTATTTGCTATCGCTTTGTAATCTGTCAGCCTTAGCCGGTAATACCACTATGACGCAGCATTGCATCTAATTGTGGTTCACGGCCACGGAAACGCTTAAACAGTTCCATTGGCTCTTCACTACCGCCTTTTTCTAACACACAGGTTAGGAAGTCGTTACCGGTTTGCGGGTTAAAGATACCTTCTTCTTCAAAGCGTGAGAATGCATCTGCTGATAATAATTCAGCCCACAAGTAACTGTAATAACCTGCACTGTAGCCACCAGCAAAAATATGGCTAAAGCTATGAGGGAAACGTCCCCACTCAGGGCTTGGCACCACTGAAACTTTGTCTTTAACCTCAAATAAGGTCTCTAATACTTGCGCACCAACCTCGGGATCGTAGTTAGAGTACAAGCTGAAATCAAACAATCCAAACTCAAGCTGGCGTAAAATAAACATCGCTGATTGGAAATTCTTCGCCGCGAGCATTTTATCAAGCATCAGTTTTGGTAACGGCTCACCAGTCTCGTAATGGCCCGAAATAAACGCTAATGCCTCTTCTTGCCAACACCAATTTTCAAGAAATTGACTTGGTAGCTCTACTGCATCCCACGGCACACCATTAATGCCAGATACCGCTGCAACATCAATTTGGGTTAGCATATGGTGAATACCATGACCCGTTTCATGGAATAAAGTCGTGACTTCATTATGAGTAAACAGCGCTGGCTGATCGCCCACTGGACGATTAAAGTTACAGGTTAGATAAGCCACTGGTGTTTGTAGGCTACCGTCGATACGTGTACGACGTACCACACACTCATCCATCCACGCACCACCACGCTTGTGCTCACGAGCATATAAATCTAAGTAGAAGCTGCCGCGTAATGTGCCTTTGTTGTCAAAGATGTCATAGAATTTTACCGACTCGTGCCATACTTCCACGCCTTGACGTTGTTTGATTTCAAGACCAAATACACGCTTTAGTACTTCAAATAATCCCGCAACCACCTTTTGTTCAGGGAAGTATGGACGTAATTCTTCATCTGAAATGCTGTAACGATGCTGCTTTAGCTTTTCAGAATAAAACGCAAAATCCCACGGCTCTAATTGCTCAACCCCAAATTCATTGCGAGCATAATCACGTAACTCAGCAACTTCACGTTCACCTTGTGGTTTGGCGCGATCAGCTAAGTCATTTAAAAAGCCCAACACTTGATCGGTCGATTGTGCCATTTTGGTTGCCAGTGATTTCTCACCATAATTGCTAAACCCTAATAAACTCGCAATCTCATGACTAAGTTTAAGTTTTTCAGCAATAATTTCTGAATTATCAAACTCACCCGCATTAGGACCACGATCTGACGCGCGAGTACTGAATGCTTGATACATTTCAGCCCGTAGCTCACGGTTTTCACAATAAGTCATCACAGGTAAATACGATGGAATATCAAGCGTAAACAAGTAACCTTGCTCGCCTTTAGCTTCTGCATTCGCTTGTGCTGCTTGTAATGCAGATTCAGGCAAGCCATGCAGTTGCTCAACATCAGTGATCACCTTGCTCCATGCCATAGTCGCATCTAAGACATTATTGCTGAAGGTTGATGCAAGTTCAGACAAACGCTTACTGATATCACCAAAACGCTGCTGTTGCTCTGCAGGTAAACCTATGCCTGATAACTCAAACGCTTTTAGCGCATCATTTACAGCTTTCTGTTGGGCTTGACTCAAATTAGCAAAATCGTCACTAGCTTGAATCATTTTATAGGCGTCATAAAGGCCTTTATGTTGTCCAACCCAAGTAGCGTAGTCTGACAATAGCGGTAGGCAGCTTTCATACGCTTGACGTAACTCAGGGCTATTCTTAACCCCATTAAGATGGCCAACTGGAGACCAAATACGTCCAAGACGATCATCTAATTCAGCCAGTGGGCGACAAATTGTGTCCCAAGTTGGCATTTGTAATTGAGATAACACTGACTCAACGTTGTTACGGCAATCAGTGATCGCTTGTTCAACCGCAGGTTTAATGTGCTCAGGTTTAATATGAGCAAACGGTGGCAAATCAGTCATCGTCAATAATGGGTTAGACATACGCTTTTCCTTTATTTTTATCTTATTATTAACATGCGCCCGCGATAGATAAATTTCAATCCTTTGCTCGGTTTGGAGTATAAAAAGGCAGAAATAGCGCACTTCCTCTGTCTTGATAGTAGCAAAGGTTGGCACCATAGTTGGATATTGGTGAATAATTGACGATAATAGCCTTTAGCACCCCTGCTTTAGATACCGATAGAGACTAATTTCATGCTGAGTTATCGCCACAGCTTTCACGCTGGCAACCACGCAGATGTGGTTAAACACATTGTTCAAAGCCTAATTCTGGATGCACTCAAGCAAAAAGATAAACCGTTCGTGTATCACGATACTCACTCAGGTGTTGGTCGTTACGATCTGCAAGATGAGCGCAGCGAAAAAACCGGTGAGTTTAAGCAAGGTATCGCCCGTATTTGGTCTCGCGATGATATTCCTACCGAAATTGGCGCATATATTGATGCAATTAAAGCCCTTAATGACAGTGATGAGTTACGTTACTACCCAGGGTCTCCCAAAGTGGCACGTGCACAAATTCGTGATCAAGATCGCATGGTATTAACCGAATTACACCCAAGTGATTTTCCATTATTACTGCAAGAGTTTCGTGGCGATCGCCAAGTTAAAATGTACCAAGAAGATGGCTTCGCACGTTTAAAAGCCAGCTTGCCGCCTAAAGAACGTCGCGGGGTGGTGTTGATAGATCCACCTTATGAACTTAAGCACGAATACCAAGATGTGGTGAAAGCAATTAAGCAAAGCCATAAACGTTGGGCAACAGGTACTTACGCAATTTGGTATCCTGTGGTTTACCGCGAAACAATTGATAATATGCTTCAAGGTCTAAAAGATTTAGACATTCGCAATATTCTTCAAATTGAGCTTGGCGTTGAGCCAGACACTGAAGAGCGCGGCATGACAGCCTCAGGCATGATTGTGATTAACCCACCGTGGAAACTTGCGGCTCAAATGGAACAGATCCTGCCATGGTTGCAACAAGCCATCGCACCGAATCACGGTCACTATAAAGTTGAGTGGATCGTACCTGAGTAACTGACTGACGTTACTACTTTGCACAATAAACAGTCACTTTTGTTGGTGGCTGTTATATTTCTTAGGTTACAATCAGCATTTTCGATGGTAAAGTAACTTATTAATCGGTTTTTCCGATTTTAAATCCTCGTCACTCAGCCCAATCTTGATTACACTAGGTGACAGTGAATATTCATAACATCTATTGGAGTAAAGTCATGGCAAAGCATTTTGATTACATCTGCATCGGTGGTGGTAGCGGTGGTATTGCATCAGCAAACCGTGCGGCAATGTATGGCGCTAAAGTAGCAATCATTGAAGCAAAAGCCCTTGGTGGTACTTGCGTTAACGTTGGTTGTGTACCCAAAAAAGTAATGTGGCATGGTGCTCAAATCGCTGAAGCTATGCACCTTTACGCAAAAGATTACGGCTTTGACGTTGATGTAAAAGGTTTTAACTGGAGCAAACTGGTTGAAAACCGTGAAGCTTACATCAGCCGTATTCATACCTCTTACGACAATGTATTGGGCAAAAATAACGTTGAAGTGATCAATGGCTTTGCGACCTTTATTGATGCCAAAACAATTGCAGTCAACGGTGAGCATTACACCGCCGATCATATTTTGATCGCCGTCGGTGGTGAACCAACAATTCCAAATGTACCTGGTGCTGAATACGGTATTGATTCCAACGGTTTCTTTGAACTTAATGAGCAACCTAAGCGTACAGCCATTGTTGGTGCAGGTTATATCGCCGTTGAAATCGCAGGCGTATTAAGTGCACTAGGCACTGATACTCATCTGTTTGTACGTAAAGAATCACCACTACGTAGCTTCGATCCAATGATTGTTGATACCTTAGTTGAAGTTATGGCAGCCGAAGGTCCAACCCTTCACACTCACTCTATTCCTAAGCAAGTAGTTAAAGAAGCTGACGGTTCAATTACACTGCATTTTGAAAATGGTGAATCACACAATACCGATTTACTGATTTGGGCAATTGGTCGCCATCCAGCGACTGACAAAATCAACCTTCAAGCAACAGGGGTTGAAACCAATGCGCGTGGCTACATCAAAGTAGACCAATACCAAGCAACCAATGTTGAAGGTATCTACTGTGTGGGTGACATCATGGAAGGCGGTATCGAGCTAACACCAATTGCGGTTAAGGCTGGTCGTCAATTATCTGAGCGTCTGTTTAATAACAAGCCAGAAGCGAAGATGGATTACACTTTAGTACCTACTGTTGTGTTTAGCCACCCGCCAATCGGCACCATTGGTCTAACGACCCAAGAAGCGATTGAGCAATATGGTGAACAAAATGTCAAAGTCTACCAATCAGGCTTTACTGCAATGTATACCGCAGTCACCAGTCACCGTCAGCCATGTAAAATGAAATTGGTATGTGCTGGTGCAGATGAGAAAGTTGTCGGTCTACATGGTATTGGTTATACCGTTGATGAAATGATTCAAGGTTTTGGTGTGGCAATGAAGATGGGCGCAACGAAAGCCGATTTTGATAGCGTAGTTGCTATTCACCCAACTGGCTCTGAAGAGTTTGTTACCATGCGTTGATCGCACTAACGCTTGATATTAAAGCTGGTTTATCCTTTTTAGAAATTGGATAACCAGCTTTTTTTTGATCGATTAACCGTGGTGATGATGACCATCTTCATGGTTATGACCACAACCACATGTTGGTGCAATCACAGTTTGAATTGGCGTTAGCGTAATCTGCGCTAATAATTCTTCTGTGCTGACGGTATTTAATAAATGCATATTTTCAGCATTAACTGCCATAGGATCTTCAATCGCACGCTGGGTTTGCATCACCGCAACCACTTGCTCAGTCACAGCCGCTGGTAATGACAACTCACGGATCACTTTAAGTTCATTATTAGCTGTATCTAATGCCATCATTGATAATGCTAATGTTGGTGTCGTTGGCTGCTGAAAATATTCCGCAGGGATCGCTGCTGCGTTAAACTGAATATCAAACGCAAGTTCTGCCAATTTAAAGACCACTAAACAACCGCCATTATCAGTTTTCATAAGACCAAATTCTGCGGTGGCTTCTGCCATCATCTGTTGTTCATCTGCGGTGATACCGTTTAAACCGATAAAAACAATATTGCTCATATCATTGCGGAACATCTCAATAACGGCGCCATCGCCGGCAACAAATGGATGTTCATCAATAATCTGACCGACATGAAATTGCTGATTTGAATGTGCTGCCATGGTGTACCTCATCGTTATTTTCGCTCAGTCGCTTCAGTTTACACCAAATCAACCAGCAGTTATGTTATCAATTTATTATTAACCATTACCCATTTAATAACAATATAGCAAAAAGCTAAAACACTATTACCCAATAGTAACAATGTTTATAATTTAGACCCAAAAAAGCCCTAACAAAAAGTTAAGGCTTTAATATATAACAACTAAATTTATATTTTATTGTGCCGGTGCAAAATCTGCTGCTGCTGCACGGTGAGCAGTATAAATTGCTTCACCATCGCTTTCTGCATCAAAGATAACCTTAACATCTGGACTAAATAGAATAACATCGCCAACTTCAGCAACATATTTAGTGCCAGCTTCATCACGCACAACAATCTTACCTTTGGTGATCACTTTATACTCAACAGAATCGTAGAAGTATTCAAATTCAACCCCAGGTGCCATTGTGAAATGACCAATGGTTAATGCATTGCTGTTAGTCGTTACAGCAACTTCAGCCATATCACTTTTTAGACCTTCAACTTCAAGTAACTTGCTTAAATCGTTAAGCTTAAAAGAACCTGATTTGATCAGTGTAATACCTGGCTTAGTTGTTAATGTTGTCATCAGTAGCGCCTTATTTTTATAGTAAGACCAAAGTCAATTCAGTGATCTTATCAAGTACAGATGATCAAATTACCATCACAGCAATTGGATCTATTATTGGATTTGGGAGTAACAAAAATCAATATTGACGGTTGAAATTATTTAATAACCTCAAACGACTATTTATTTAATTGAGCATCATCTTGAGTGATGCTTTCTGATGTCAATAAGTGTAACTCATCACTTAAAATCAACAATAGCTTAAAAATATAAATACTATTACTGTACAGTAACAATCAACACCATATTCAGTACAAATGTTATTAATCGCTTTTTTGTTTAAAAAAATCAGTGCTACATGCTTCAAGCAGAAAAATAGCAACCACGAATAAAAACTCCAAATAATCGCATAATTAACCAATTTTTTTGATTGTAGACTATTCCATCTATTCAATAAAAAATGTAATCTTCAACTCCTTATTTATAGAATAATAGTGAATAGTTATTCTATTGGACCTCGGGGACACCCCCATTAATTCGGCCGTATCTACCAGTAGGTTATAAACAAATATGCATCAACAAGCAGCAGCGCCACCAAAAAACATCAACAATTGGTTAATGTTTATCATTCCATCGTTAATTGGGGTGTTTTTATTTATGGCACCGATTAACTTTGATGGTGATATCACTATTCCCATCGCTGTATTAGCAAAAACGATTCAAAGCCATTTTGAAAACTCATTAACATCGATTGTGACTGCTGTTATCAGTTTTACCGCTGTGATGTCTATTATCACTAAACTGTTTAAGCCCGGCTTTATTCTTCGCAATAGCTTTATTAATGGCTTACTCAACCCATCGCTAATGTGGTTTATCGTCCAACAGCTTGGTGCTGCTTTTGCAGTAATGACCTACTTTAATATTGGCCCAGTGATGTTTCGTAACGATGCCACTGGTGGCTTAGTGCTCAATGATTTATTACCGGTATTATTTTCAGTATTTATTTTTGCGGGTTTACTGCTACCGCTACTGCTCAATTTTGGCCTACTGGAATTTTTTGGCACTTTATTTACTCGCATCATGCGCCCTATTTTTGGCCTGCCGGGTCGCTCATCGGTCAACTGCATTGCATCATGGTTAGGTGATGGTTCAGTTGGAGTGCTACTGACCAGTAAGCAATATGAGTCAGGCATGTATACTCAGCGTGAAGCTGCCGTTATTGGCACCACATTCTCAGCGGTATCAATCACGTTTAGTTTGGTAGTGATTGCTCAAGTAAATTTAGAGCATATGTTTGCTCCATTTTACTTAACGGTATGTTTAGCAGGTTTAGTAGCAGCAATCATTGTGCCGCGTCTGCCGCCATTATCGCGTAAGAAAAATGTCTATATTAATGGCACCACAGAATCATCTCATGATGAAACTGTGCCTGCGGGTCACAATGTTTTTTCTTATGGGCTTGAGCAAGCACTAAAAAAAGCCGCAGAAGTAAAAAGTATTCCTGCAATTGCACTTGATGGACTTAAAAACGCCGTTGATATGGTGTTTGGCGTGCTGCCAGTGGTAATGGCGATTGGTACTGTGGCATTAGTGGTTGCGGAAAATACCCCAATTTTCGATTACCTTGGCATGCCATTTATTCCGTTCCTAGAATTGCTGCATATTCCTGAAGCAGAAGCGGCATCTAAAACTATCGTGGTCGGTTTTGCAGATATGTTCTTGCCATCAATTTTGGCATCAACCATTCAAAGTGATATGACCCGCTTTATTATTGCGGCAATGTCAGTTACTCAGTTGATTTACATGTCTGAAATTGGCGCGCTATTAATTGGCAGTAAAGTACCGGTTAAAGCATGGGAATTATTTGTGATCTTTATTTTGCGTACACTAGTAACGTTACCAGTGATTGCATTAATGGCACACCTGATTTTCTAAATCACTGTTAATAAAATAAAAAGGCGACCATAGTGTCGCTTTTTTTATACCTATCATCACACCCTAATACCTTCGCTCGATAGCCCTAATCAGTATTTTATAATTGTGATCACAGTTCCAAAAACTTTATATTCACCACAAGAATGAAAGCACTTTTTAGCGTTGTCATTGTCTTAAATATCAATAAAATCCTCGAGTTAAAATTTTATAAAAATACCTCATTAAGGGTTTATCAATGCAATTCAAGCTTTCTCTTCTAACCGGTTCTTTATTAGCAGCACTAGCCTTAATAGGTTGTGATAGTGATTCATCTTCTGATTCAAATGCAAATATTAAACCACCAGTAACGCCATCAGAAACAGTAACCATTAAAGCAATTGATGGTTACTTAGTAAATGCCGAAGTAAAAGTTGATGCGGATGGTGACGCTAGCAATGGCTGTGAATTACCACTTGGAACAACAACTGCAGGCGGTGAATTTAACCTTCCAATTAAATATCAAAATAATCAAGTTTGTATTGCGGCAATTGAAGATAAAACCATTGATGAAGATCGCGGTATTGTAGCAACAACATTTGATCTTACCGCTCCTGCTGGCTCAACTGTTGTTACTCCTATGACAAACCTTGTAGTAGAAGTAATGACTGCAAATAATGAGCTAACAGCAGAAACAGCCCAAGCAGAAGTAATTAAAACTCTAACTGATAACGGGTTAGAAATTACTACCGAGCAAGCTTTTGGTGACTTTATTAAAGACACATCAATTGAAGCTAAGAAAATTAGTATTATTGCTGAATCGTTGACAGATAATAATGATAAAACACTAGAACAGCAGCTAGAAATTACGAGCCAAATCACTGTTCAAATCAAAGATAAAGATGACAGCACTTTAGAAGACTTCGCACCAGAAATCACAATCACAGATAATGGTGAAGCCGTTGTTACTGAAAACTATCGCCCAACTATCACAAAATCACTTACCATTGCTGATGTAGAACTTAATGCAGCGATTACAGATATTGATTTAAACACCTATTTTGAAGATAAAGATGTTTTAACATATACAATTAAAGTTAAAAACGCTGAAAACAAAACGATTGCTTTAACTGATTTAGGTCTGACAGAAACAAACAATATCCTTTCTGGTACCGCTAGAATTGCCGGGATTTTTACTTTATACATCACCGCAAATGATGGCAAAGTAAATAGTCACGCTTTAACATCAAGCTTAACAGTAACAACACCGAATACTGCACCAACGGTTAATAACGAAGTTGAAGCAACGCTGCAGCAGCAATTAAAAGATTTAACGCTAACGCAAGGTGAAAATATCACCAATGCCAATATTGCTATTACTGATTTATTTAATGATGTCGATGGTGATGAATTAACTATCACTGCAACAACAACTGATAATGGCATTGTTGCAAAAATTAATACCAACAATGAACTCGTGTTAACTGGCACACCAACCAAACAAGGTGAGCTAACATTAACTCTAACCGCTACAGATGGCATTAATGATCAAGCAGCTACAGCAACATTCGTCACAACGGTATTAGAAGCAATCACACCACCACCGCCAGAGGTAACTCACCCATTAGTAGGCAAAACATGGTATGTAATTGAAGAAGGCACGAATGGCGATCAATTCTCACAAACATGGTGTAATTCAGTTCGGTTTGATAACGGTTCTATCTACTTTAATGATCGAACCGTTGCTAACCGTAATAAATGTTCAGATGCTGCAACTATCGGTGGTAGCTATGAAATAGTCGAGGGCACAATTAAAGTTCAATCTGGATCAGATGCTCTAGCATATAATGTTGTTTCAGACATGAATGTTTCATTGCCAAATACACAGGTAGTCACGCTAACTGAAGGTGAATATACAGAACGTTACACTTATTTTGAAAAGCAAAGTGATGCCGAAAAACGTTTAAATATCGCTTCTAATGGTGGCCCTGAAGTACGAGATATTCCAGCTATCCTTCCAGCGATGACTGAAGATGATTATCAACTTGGTATGTATAGCGTACAAATGTCTAATGATGGTCAAATGAATAATGTGGCATTATGGTTAGATAGTGACACTGGATTTAGCTGTGATAACGCAAATGAATTCTATCGCCACTTTGTACTAACCTCGGCAACATTTAATGATTCAAATGGTATCTCTGGTATGTGTAATAACGTTACAGAAGATGAAATAACTAATGCCGTTATTAATTTTGCTGTTCCATCCGATTTTAAATTAGATGAAAACTATAGCCTTATCGGTTATGTAAATAGCGGTGATAAGGCGTTATTAGAAAACATTAAACTAAACCTAATTTGGAAAGGTGAAGGTAACCAAGAGTAAAATCTTTACGTTCTAAAACAAAAGGCGACCACCCGGTCGCCTTTTTACTATATAAACATCAGCCTATTAGCCTTTGTAAATCTTGGGATTAAACACATCCCGTAGCCAATCACCGAGCAAGTTAATCACTAATACTAAGGTAATTAATACAATGCCTGGGAACGCGGTGATCCACCATGAGCCTGAGAAAATATAGTTAAAACCAATACTGATCAGTGAGCCTAACGACGGCTGATCCACTGGTAAACCTAAACCTAAAAATGATAGTGCCGCTTCTGACATAATTGCATTGGCAACCTGTACTGTAGAAATCACTAAAATTGGTGATAAACAGTTAGGCAAAATATGACGGAACATGATTCGTGGCGCACGAAAGCCCATCACCTTGGCCGCTTCAACATACTCTTTCTTTTTCTCTGCCAATACTGAGGCACGTACCGTTCGTGCATACTGCGGCCATTCAGCAAAACCAATGATCACCACCAGCATGATCACCGCATACTGAGCATAAGTTTCAGCCCCTAACGCGGTCCGGAAAATTGCCGAGACAATGATCGCCACCATCATGGTTGAAAACGATAGCTGCACATCGGCAATACGCATCAGCAAACTATCAATACGACCACCAAAATAGCCCGCAGTTAAGCCAACAATCACCCCAATGGTTAATTGCAATGCCACTGCTAACAAACCAATCGTCAGTGATAATCGCATCCCATATAAAATGGTCGAATAAATATCTCGGCCTTGATCGTCAGTACCTAACACAAAGCTTTGATCGCCATCCTCCATCCACGCTGGCGGTAACTCCGAATCCATAATATCAATTGACGATAAATCATAAGGATTGGTTGGCGCGATAAAAGGTGCAAATAGTGCTGCTGTAGCAAAACTAATAAAGACAGCAAAACAAACCATTGCCACTTTATCTTTGAGAAAATAATAAACAATGTCAGAATTTTTAAAACGCTGCCAACGACTTGGTGCAACGGTGCTAATACTTTCCATGACTTATGCTCCCTTGCCCGTCAAATCTACTGTTGGGTTAACCAAGCCATAAAGCAGGTCAACAATGGTATTGGTTACCACAAAAATAAGGCCCACAAAAATCACATAAGCGGTGATCAACGGCGTATCAACTCGATTAATGGCATCTAAAAATAGCAGTCCAGTACCGGGCCACTGAAATACACTTTCGGTCAAAATAGTGTAGGCAATCATGGTACCAATCTGCACCCCACCGACAGTTAATACCGGCAACATAGTATTTTTCAATGCATGCTGGTAATAGACCTTATTCATAGGCAAACCTTTTGCCTTGGCAAACTTAATGTATTCAGAACTTAATACTTCCAACATTTCAGAGCGTACTAAACGAATAAATAACGGCAGCATAATCGAGGCTAATGCGATACATGGCAGCACTAAATGCTTAAGGCCATCAATCGTAAAGAAACCTGACTCCCAACCTAAGTAATTAGCAGTTTCACCACGCCCAAATGACGGTAACCATCCAAGTTCAATCGAGAACACATACATCAACATGATCGCGGTTAAGAACACTGGAATTGAAATACCAATACTACTAAATGCCATTACCGCTTTAGTAAACACGCTCCGTGGGTGAATAGCGGAATACACTCCAAGTGGAATCGACACTAAAATAATAATCACTGTCGCGCCAAACACTAACTCTAAGGTGGCAACTAATTTATCTAAAATCACCTCAGTCGCTGGACGCTTAAAGGTGTATGAGGTGCCCAAATCCCCTTGAATGGCGTTGCTAAGAAAACGACTGTATTTAGTCACAAATGGATCGTTAAGACCTAAGTCATCACGTAATTGCTGACGTTCAGCTTCTGATACCGATTGGCCGACGAGTTCTCGTAACGGATCGCCAAGGTTATCCTGAATGGCAAATGCCACCAGACTGATCACAAACATCACTATCAGTGCCTGAAACAGGCGTTTGACCAGAAACGAAAACATTCCCTGCCCCTTTTAATTCATCCTGAAAAAATGCCGGAGCAAGCCCCGGCACTCGTATTTAACTATGGCTTACTAACGTTATTTTTCGTCAACCACTAGATCACCAAAGTATGGCTGCTCCATTGGGTTTACAACATCGGCTGCATGGACATTGGTGCGCGCACCCCATGCTAGGCTTTGCCAATGTAATGGTACAAATGCCGCTTCGTTATATAGCGTTGCTTCCACTTGTTTTAACATTGCAGCACGCTTAGCTGGATCGGTTTCAACATTGGCCTCAGTCACTAACTTATCGACCTCTGGGTTAGAATAGAAACCACAGTTATATTGGCCTTTACCGGTTTTCTCATTACGGGTCATGGTCAAAAACTCAGTCATGTTAGCGGAGTCTTCCGTATCTGCATGCCAACCAATCATCATCATATCAGCAGCACATTTATCAAATTCAGGCCAGTACTGCGCCTTAGGTAAGGTTTTCAAATCAACCTTAATTCCAATTTTTGATAGCATAGCTGCGGTTGCTTGAGCAATTTTGGCATCGTTCACGTAACGGTTATTTGGCGCTAACATGGTCAATGTAAAGCCATTTTCATAACCAGCTTGTTTCATTAATTGCTTGGCTTTTTTAACATCATAACGTGGCACTAACGCACTATCATGACCTTGATAACCCGCAGGGCTTTGTTGACCAGCAGCGGTTGCAAAACCTTTCATAATTTTTTTCACAATGCCTTCATTATTAATCGCATGCACAATTGCTTGACGGACACGGACATCTTTTAATGCTGGATTGCTATTTTGGTTCATTTGAAAAGAAATAATACGCGTACCCGGTAAGGTCACTAAATCAACCCCTGCAGCACTTTTCAGACGCTTATGATCATTAGGTGCGACATGGTCAATCATGTCGACACCACCTGAAAGTAGCGCCGCAACACGAGTGGCATCTTCTTTAATCGGCAATAACGTAATGGTATCAATGTTACCTTTAGAATCTTTATCCCAGTAATCAGCAAAACGAGTAAATTCAACTTTTACCCCTTGCTCACGCTGAGTCACTGTAAAGGGTCCGGTGCCAGACATATTGGTTGAAGCAAATGAGTTACCATGCTTAGCAACTTCAGCTTTGTCTTTACCATCAGCGGTCTTACCGCTGTAAAACTTACTGTCCATTGGGAAAATGTAGGTCGCAGTTTGAAGTACCAATGGGTAAGCGCCTTTTGAAATAATATCGACGGTATAGTCATCGACTTTTTTCATTGCAGAATACGGTTCAAAAATGGCTTTAAAATCGGGTGATGACTGCAGACGATTAAAGGTCCAAATTACATCGTCAGCAGTCAGAGGATTACCTGAGTGAAATTTCACCCCTTGACGTAATGTAAATCGAAAAGTATTAGCATCAATACGCTGCCAGCTTTGTGCTAGACGCGGTTCAAAATCCATTTGCTGAGTAAAACGTACTAGCGGATCAAACACCATGTGCGAAAGCTGCAGTGTACCACCAGATAGTTGCTCATGAGGATCAAGTGAGACTGGATCTGACGCGTAACCTAACTTTAAATCTGCCGCGGTAACACTAAAACTCAACCCTGCAGCAACCAATGCTAGTGCTAATTTATTCTTAATGGTTTTCATTGCATAACTCCTTTATGCCTAAGCGCCATTGCTTAGTCTATATTTCACTTCTTCTCACACATAACAACCGCTTAAGCACGTTGCTGAGGTTTGATTTCTAACCCTTTAAATTCAGGCATTAACGAAATCAAATGCTGGCTATATTGATGCTGTGGTGCGGTAAATAATTGTTCCGTTGCTGCGACTTCTAACAATGTTCCTTGCTGCATCACGCCGATTCGATCACACATTTGACGAATAACGGGTAAATCGTGACTAATAAACAACATCGTCAAATTGAGTTCATCTTGTAGATCTTTTAATAAGTTTAAAATTTGGGCTTGTACTGAAACATCCAGTGCCGATGTTGGCTCATCACAAATCAATAATCGAGGTCGAGTTGCCAATGCGCGCGCAATCGAGATCCGCTGACGTTGACCGCCCGAAAACTCATGCGGAAATTTAATTCCTGCTGCGCGTCCTAAACCAACATGATCCAATAAATCATTCACTATCTGGCGCGTTTGAGCTTCATTGTGGGTTAATTTATGAAATCGAATTGGTTCAGCAATAATGTCAAAAATACGCATTCTTGGGTTCATTGAGGTATAAGGATTTTGAAACACCATTTGCATTTGACGACGCAGTGGACGACGTTCAGCCTCACTTTTTAGCGCAGTCAGATCAATACCTTCAAAACGCACCTTGCCGCTATTGGGTGGATACAAGCCAGCAATCACCCGTGCAATGGTTGATTTACCAGAGCCAGATTCTCCGACTAAGCCAAACGTTTCACCTTCAGCAATATTAAAACTGACATCATTATTGGCTTGAACATATTCACGCCGACTTTCAAATAGTGAATCTTTAGTTATAAAGCGTAAGTTAACGTTTTCAACCTCAAGCAATGCCCCTTTATAAGCACGCTGATCTTGGCTTTGTCCTAACCAATGATTTTTAACATCTAATGCAGGTGCTTGTTGAGCATCTTCAATATAAGTCACCAGAGGAAAACGATTCAGTTTTATATCAGAACGGGGCACGGCTGAAATCAAACTTTGAGTATAAGGATGTTGTGGCCGACGCAGCACTTGCTCGGTAGTGCCAATTTCAACCAAATCACCACGATACATTACCGCAACGCGATCAGTGACATTTGATACCACGCCCATATCATGAGTAACCAGCATACAACCGACATTTTTCTGAACGCATAAATCACGGATCAGAGTTAATATTTGATCTTGAATCGATACATCCAATGCCGTGGTAGGCTCATCTGCAATAATTAAATCTGGCTCACCCGCTAACGCAATAGCTATCACTACCCGTTGACGCATACCGCCTGAAAATTGGTGCGGATATTGTTTAATCCGTAGTTGAGGTTCAGGAATACCCACTTGTTCCATTAATGCCAATGCACGTGTAACTGCTTCAGCTTGTGACACCTTTAAATTAGTAATAATGGTTTCAGTTAATTGCTGCTCAACCGTAAACAAGGGGTTTAATGAGGTCATTGGATCTTGAAAAATAAATCCAATCTTTGAGCCTCGTACTTTTCGCATTTGCTCAGGCGTTAACCCTGATATTTTATTACCATCGAGAAAAACCTCACCGCTGGCGATTTGTCCTGGAGGGCTTAATAAATCAATCACGGCATTACCTACCGTCGATTTACCTGCACCAGATTCTCCAACAACACCGACAATTTCACCGCGCTCAATGGTAAATGACAATGATTTTACTGCTGCATGGGTACCATGACGCGAGGGATATTCTATACGAAGATTTTTTACTTCTAATAATGCCATTATCAGACTCCACTACTGGCAGCATCCTGCCGATCTGAAAAATTAAATCCTTTTCATGCCAATACTATTGTCTGATTGCATGCCTTCCATTCAATCTGTCAAAAATATTACAAAAAAGCAACAACGCAAAGTAAAAAACTATCGCTAATTGTGTTTTTTGAATATTTATTTCATAAAAGCGCATCAATAAACAATAGAGAGCTAAACAAATAACAATTCATAACACACTGAATAACCACAAAACACACCAATCAAACAACACAAAAAACCATCCGACTGTAATCATTGAAAATAATTATCATGAATATATTTTCAAAAAAATCCACAATAACGGTTAACATTTATTAAACAAAATGTCGTTTTTAAAAAAATAAACAGTGATAAAAACCACTTAAAAAATAAAATTTAGCGTATAAAACTATATATAATCTAAATATCAAAACTTAAAACAATGACTGTGACAGCATATTTGCGCGGCTTTTTAGTTTTTTTCCAACGTTATTATTAGATGATGTTTATCGTTTTTTATAGACGAAAAAAAACCTGAATCTTTCGATTCAGGTTTCTTAATGGTGATTGGTGAAGAGCGAGATTCTAATATCAGGGGAACCCCCGCCCCTCTGGCTTTCAACCAATAATACCGATTTACTTTTATACCGACGAAAAAAAACCGTATCTTTCGATACGGTTTTCTTAATAGTGGTTGGTGAAGAGCTAGATTCAAATATCAGCGAACCCCCGACCCTCTGGTCCGCTATTCCTAACATCATTCACTATTTCCTGCAGACGAAAAAAAACCTGAATCTTTCGATTCAGGTTTCTTAATGGTGGTCGGTGAAGAGCTAGATTCTAATATCAGGGGAACCCCCGCCCCTCTGGCTTTCAACCAATAATACCGATTTACTTTTATACCGACGAAAAAAAACCGTATCTTTCGATACGGTTTTCTTAATAGTGGTTGGTGAAGAGCTAGATTCAAATATCAGCGAACCCCCGACCCTCTGGTCCGCTATTCCTAACATCATTCACTATTTCCTGCAGACGAAAAAAAACCTGAATCTTTCGATTCAGGTTTCTTAATGGTGGTCGGTGAAGAGGGATTCGAACCCCCGACCCTCTGGTCCCAAACCAGATGCGCTACCAAACTGCGCTATTCACCGACAATGTTTAGGCTTACAAGGCCAAGGTCTCTAATAAAAGATAACCTGAATAATGGGGTGGCTAACGAGGCTTGAACTCGCGACAACCGGAATCACAATCCGGGACTCTACCAACTGAGCTATAGCCACCATTGTAAGTGGTCGGTGAAGAGGGATTCGAACCCCCGACCCTCTGGTCCCAAACCAGATGCGCTACCAAACTGCGCTATTCACCGACTAAATCGTTACTAAGAAAACAAACCATCTGGTCCGCTAATCCTAGAAGCCTGAGATACGCTATAAAACTACGTTATCACTGACTAAATTCTGTGTGCTTGTAAAACAAGCTGGCTTTAAAAAGCCAACATGCTGACTGGGAGATCAACACATTATAATATGGGGTGGCTAACGAGGCTTGAACTCGCGACAACCGGAATCACAATCCGGGACTCTACCAACTGAGCTATAGCCACCAATGTTTTATTACCTTTGCCAATACGACCGGATGATGGTGCGCCCGAAAGGATTCGAACCTTCGGCCTTTGGCTCCGGAGGCCAACGCTCTATCCAGCTGAGCTACGGGCGCCTTGCCCTATCGACGGAGGTGAATATTACGGATCAGAACGCAACTCGGCAAGTGTTTTTTTTTATTTTTATTCCGCTCGCTGCATTTATCAACAAATCGACGTTGATTCGTGTCATAGATAGTACAACATCGAATTTGATCATTGAATACAGTTGCTATACTTACAATATTGCAACATCTACTTGCAGTGTAAATCACACGCTGGGTAAACCACGTTGAATCACCCCTTCTCATACAACTGGACGTATATAAAGGTGAATAAATGGATCTATTTTTACGACCGTGGCTAATCGCTATTTGTACAGGTATCGGCTTATCAACCACCGTTATTGCTGCTGATATGTCTACCACAGCAATTAGTGAGCGTATAAAGCCTGTAGGAAGTGTTCATCTTGAAGGTTCTCCCCCTGTCGCAGTCACCACGACCTCATCCCGCACAGGACAGGCTATTTATGACCAATATTGTGCCTCTTGCCATAACAGTGGCTTAATGGGAGCACCAAAAAAAGGTGACGCTGATGATTGGGCGGCGAGAGTAAGCCAAGGTGATGCGGTTCTTGCTAAGCATGCAATTGAAGGTTTTAACGCCATGCCTGCCAAAGGAACGTGCATGGACTGCAGTGATGATGAAATTGTTGCAGCAATTAACTATATGATCAAATCTAACTAAGGTTATTGATTAATCAGCCAATCTTAGTATGTTAATAGTAAAATTAGGGGGATCGCTCCCCCTGCATAATAACAGTCAATTAAGCACTATTTTTTAAATAGATTACGAATATTAGCAATATGGGCTTGGCCTTTTTGCATTCGCTCTTCAGCAGTGACCGGTTTACGTTCGCTTTCCCACTCTAAATCATCCTGCGGTAGCTCGTATAAGAATCGACTTGGCTCTGGCTTGATCAGTTCACCATATTGACGCCGTTCTTTACAGAGCGTGAACGTTAACTCCCGTTGCGCGCGGGTGATCCCCACATAAGCTAATCGGCGCTCTTCATCGACATTATCTTCATCAATACTGGTTTGATGCGGCAAAATACCTTCTTCAGTGCCGACTAAAAACACATATGGAAACTCTAGACCTTTTGATGCATGTAGTGTCATTAGCTGTACTTGATCAGCGTCAGTGTCATCTTCCCCACGCTCCATCATGTCGCGCAGAGTTAAGCGCTGTACCACTTCTTTCAGGGTTTTAACTTCATTGTCATAGTTATCACCTTCCAAATCAGCTGTGATCCAACTATAGAGATCGGAGACATTTTTCATTCTCATTTCAGCCGCTTTAGGACTGGCAGATGTTTCGTAGAGCCAATCTTCATAATGAATATCACGTACTAATTGGCGTACAGCTGCAACAGTATCGCCCCGCTCTGCGTTATCTGTCAGCTGATTAATCCAATGAGTAAAACGCTGTAATGACTCTAAACCGCGGCCAGAAAGATGTTGTTCAAGCCCCATTTCAAAACTGGCAGCAAACAAACTTTTTCCACGCATATTGGCGTACGTTCCCAACTTTTCTAGGGTAACTGGACCAATTTCGCGCCGCGGTGTATTCACGATCCGTAGAAAAGCATTATCGTCATCAGGATTGGTTAATACTCGCAGATATGCCATCATATCTTTGATTTCAACTCGCGAGAAAAACGAAGTTCCACCAGAAATTTTATACGGAATCCGGTTTTGCATCAGCGCTTTTTCAAATAATCGCGATTGGTGGTTACCGCGGTATAAAATCGCATAATCTTTATAAGCGGTATTATTCATAAATCGATGCGCAATTAATTCACCCACCACTTTTTCAGCTTCATGCTCTTCATTTTTAGCCGTCAACACTTTCAACATCGCCCCATCAGGGATCGCTGAAAATAGCGCTTTTTCAAATAAGTGCGGGTTATTAGCAATAAGAATGTTTGCCGTTCGTAGAATACGACTGGTCGAACGATAATTTTGCTCAAGTTTAACCACTTTAAGATTGGGAAAATCTTTATTGAGTAAGGCTAAGTTTTCAGGCTGCGCGCCACGCCAGGAATAAATCGACTGATCATCATCACCAACCACAGTAAATCGTGCTCGCTCACCAACCAATAACTTAACGAACAAATACTGACTGGTATTGGTATCTTGGTACTCATCCACCAGCAAATAACGAATTCGATTTTGCCAGCGTTGACGCACTTCTTGATTATCACGCAGCAATAATACTGGCATTAAAATCAGATCATCAAAATCAAGCGCGTTATAGGCCTTCATCTGCCGCTGATACATTTCATAACAATGAGCAAATAATTGATCACGTTCAGTTTGAGCACGGCCAGCGGCATCAACTGGCGCTAACATGTCATTTTTCCAATTCGAAATTGTTGACTGCAATTGCTTCAATAAATCTTTATCACCGTCAAGTTCTTCTTCGGTCAATTCCTTTAATAACGCCATCTGATCTTGATCGTCAAACAATGAAAAATTAGCTTTTAAGCCTAAATATTTACATTCTCGACGCACAATGTTCAGTCCCAACGTATGAAAAGTTGACACCATTAACCCTTTGGATTCTTGACGACCTAATGTTTGACCGACACGCTCTTTCATTTCACGTGCAGCTTTGTTGGTAAAGGTTAATGCCGCAATGTTGCGCGCCTTATAATCACACTGCTGAACCAAGTAAGCGATTTTATTGGTAATAACACGAGTTTTACCTGAGCCGGCGCCGGCTAAAACTAAGCACGGTCCGGAAACGTATTTAACTGCTTCTGTTTGCCTTGGGTTCAGTTTCATTAGTTATCCTGACGTCATTAAAAACGGGCGCATTTTAACGCGCTTTCATTACAACTCTATTCACTTTTAGTTGAATGGCATTGTCGCAATTCATCAACATTTATTCAAAGTTCATTACTTAAAGCAACTTAACATGTAGATTTGTGCTAGATATATTGAGTATCAATGAGACAAAATCATAACCAATTGCACCAAATTCTTAACTTGATTAAATATTAATTATATAAAAGTAAATAATAGTTACACTACTGTTAAATGATAGAATGCCATTTAACAGTTATCATATTGCTTAAATCTAGGAGATTTCATGCGAAAAATCGCAGCCATTGCTACCATTGTCAGTTTGACATTAGGGATATCCGCTTGTGACCAAAGTGAATCCAAAAAGCCAACCCAACAAGCAGCAAAAAGTGTGGCTGTTGGTACACTTAGCGTTACTTCTCATCCACAAGCTATTCACGTCGAACTTCCTGGCCGTAGTAAAGCTTACCTTGAAGCTGAAGTTCGCCCTCAAGTATCAGGCATTATCACTGAACGTAGCTTCAAAGAAGGCAGCAGCGTCAGTAAAGGCCAATCATTATATAGTATCGATTCAGCACCTTATAACGCAGCCTATCTCAGCGCTAAAGCCAGTTTAGCTCAAGCACAAGCAAATCTAGATTCAGCAAAAGCATTGGCTCAACGCAGTGAAACCTTGGTTAACCGCGGTGCTATCAGCAAGCAAACTTATGATGATAATAAAGCAAAATATAAAGTTGCTCTCGCTGGCATTGAAGTCGCAAAAGCCAGTGTTAACAAAGCGAAAATAGATCTTAATTATACCAAAGTTAAAGCCCCTATCGCGGGTCGTATTGGTCAATCATCAGTCACACCAGGTGCACTTGTCAGCGCAGGGCAGGCACAAGTTTTGGCCACCATTCAGCAATTAGATCCAATCAATATCGATATTGCCCAATCGAGCACGCAATTATTACGCCTAAAATCAGCCCTTAAACAAGGTCAACTGCAAGCCAGTGATAATGCTGATGTCGAATTGATCCTTGAAGACGGCAGTGTTTACTCACATCACGGCACACTCCAGTTTGCTGAAGTTAATGTCGATCCTAATACTGGCTCAGTCACCTTACGTGCTGAATTCCCTAACCCTGACGGCGTTTTGCTACCAGGAATGTATGTCCGTGCAGTGCTAAATACTGGCACCGATCCTAAAGCCATTATGATCCCGCAAAAAGCCATTACTCGCAACAGTAAAGGCCAAGCAATTGCAATGGTTGTTGGCGCTGACAACAAAGTAGAATCGCGCACTGTTACCACCGCTGAAGCGATTGATAATCAATGGCGAATTACCAGTGGGCTAAAAGATGGCGATCAAGTGATCGTTGATGGTTTGCAAAAAATTCGTCCAGGTGTCGTCGTTGATCCAACACTGATAACAGTTACTCACTCACAATAATAGGGAAAGTAAACTATGGCTCGTTTCTTTATCGATCGCCCTATTTTTGCTTGGGTGATCGCGATTATCGTCATGCTAGCTGGCGTACTGTCCATTTTAAAATTACCGGTTTCTCAGTACCCTAGTATTGCACCACCCACAGTTGTTATTAGTGCTAGCTACCCCGGCGCTAATGCGAAAACCATGGAAGATACCGTTACTCAAGTTATCGAACAACGGATGACAGGTATTGATAACCTGCGCTACTTATCGTCAACCAGTGACAGTTTTGGTAATACCCAAATAACCCTGACCTTTAATGCTGAGGCTGATCCTGATATTGCTCAGGTTCAGGTTCAAAATAAGTTGCAGTCCGCATTGCCACTATTGCCAATGGAAGTGCAACAGCAAGGGGTGAAGGTTAACAAAGCCAGCTCCAGCTTTTTAATGGTGGTCGGATTCTATTCCGAAGATGGCTCAATGGATAAAAACGACATTTCGGACTACATCAGTTCCAATGTTGCTGATCCAATGAGTCGTGTTCCAGGTGTTGGTGAGATTCAAACTTTTGGTGCCCAGTATGCAATGCGTATTTGGCTTGATCCGCTTAAACTAACAAAATATAACCTCACAAGTATTGATGTTATTAATGCCATTAAAGAACAAAATGCTCAGGTTTCAGCAGGTCAACTAGGTGCCTCACCATCGTTACCAGGTCAAGAGCTTAACGCGACCGTCTCCGCTCAAAGCCGTTTAAAAACTCCTGCTCAGTTTGAAAAAATTATCCTTAAATCCGATCCTTCGGGCGCAAAAGTGTTATTAAAAGACGTCGCTCGAGTTGAACTTGGCGCTGAAAGTTATGCCGTGCAGGTGTTCTATAATGGTAAACAAGCCAGTGGTATTGGTATTAAACTCGCCACAGGGGCCAACGCCTTAGCCACAGCAGAAGCAGTTAAAGCAAAGATTAATGAGCTTAAACCGTTCTTCCCTGAAGGATTACAAGCGGTTTATCCCTACGACACCACGCCATTTGTTGAAAAATCCATTGAAGGTGTAGTCCATACGTTATTTGAAGCAGTGGCATTGGTATTTATTATCATGTTCCTGTTCCTCCAAAATTTCCGCGCTACATTAATTCCAACTATTGCGGTTCCAGTGGTATTACTCGGTACCTTCGCTGTACTTTCTATCGCTGGCTATTCAATAAACACCCTCACTATGTTTGCAATGGTACTTGCTATCGGCTTGCTGGTTGATGATGCGATTGTCGTCGTAGAAAACGTTGAACGAGTAATGCATGAGGAAGGCTTAGGTCCAGTTGAAGCGACGCGTAAATCAATGGATCAAATTACGGGTGCCTTAGTCGGTATAGCCTTAACACTATCCGCGGTATTTGTTCCAATGGCATTTATGTCAGGCTCTACCGGCGTTATTTATCGCCAGTTCTCTATAACCATTGTGACTGCAATGTCACTATCGGTAATGGTGGCAGTGATCCTTACACCAGCCTTGTGTGCAACGATGCTTAAACCAGTTGCTCATGGTAGCAATGACAAAGGCTTCTTTGGCTGGTTTAACCGCACCTTTGATAACTTAACCAACCGTTACGAAGCTAGCGTTGCGGCAATGATTAAACGCTCTATTCGAGTGATGTTTATCTTCCTTGGCTTAACCGTTGCTGTGGGTTGGATCTTTATGCGCATGCCAACTTCGTTCTTACCAGATGAAGACCAAGGAATTTTATTTAGTCAGGCAATATTGCCGGTTAACTCAACCCAAGAACAAACTCAAAAAGTTATGGACCAAGTGTCTGATTACTATTTAACCCAAGAGGCTGACAGCGTCGCCAGTGTATTTAGTGTCTCAGGCTTTAGTTTTGCCGGTAACGGTCAAAATATGGGTATGGCCTTTGTCGGCTTAAAAGATTGGTCTGATCGCCAATTACCAGGCATGGATGTTAAATCGATCGTGAATCGCTCGATGGGTTATTTCCAAAAAATCAAAAATGCGATGGTATTTTCGTTTGCGCCACCAGCGGTGATCGAGCTCGGTACTGCCAGTGGTTTTGATTTCTACCTTCAAGATCGTAGTGGTCAAGGGCATGACAAGTTAATTGCTGCACGTAATCAATTACTGCAATTAGCTGCTGAAAACCCTAATTTGGTTGGCGTTCGTCCAAATGGTCAAGAAGATGCACCTATGTACCAAATTAATATTGATCAAGCCAAAATACGTGCACTGGGAATTGATATTAACTCTGTCAACAAAGTACTCGGTACCGCATGGGGTAGCTCTTATGTTAACGACTTTATTGATCGTGGCCGAGTAAAGAAAGTCTTCGTTCAAGGTGATGCTCAATACCGCATGAAACCTGGCGATCTTGATAGCTGGTATGTACGTAATAACCAAGGTGAAATGGTGCCATTCTCGGCCTTTGCTACCGGTGAATGGCAATATGCGTCACCGCGTCTAGAACGTTTCAACGCCACTCCTGCTGTGAATATTCAAGGCAGTGTGGTTAATGGTTACAGTACAGGCCAAGCAATGCTTGATATTGAAGCGATGGTCAAGAAATTACCACCAGGGTTTGGCGTTGAATGGAATGGCTTATCGTATGAAGAACGCCTATCGGGTAACCAAGCACCAATGCTATACGCGTTATCTATCTTGGTGGTGTTCTTAGTACTTGCTGCGTTATATGAAAGCTGGTCAGTACCTTTTGCTGTAGTACTAGTAGTGCCGCTTGGAATCATTGGTGCGCTGCTAGCAATGAATGCGCGCGGGATGCCTAACGATGTATTCTTCCAAGTAGGCTTATTAACCACCGTTGGTTTAGCAACCAAAAATGCCATTTTGATTGTCGAGTTTGCTAAAGAGTACTACGAGAAAGGCGCAGGGCTGGTTGAAGCTACCTTGCATGCGGTGCGTGTACGTTTGCGTCCAATCATCATGACCTCGCTCGCGTTTGGTCTTGGTGTGGTGCCATTAGCTATCAGTACTGGCGTTGGCTCGGGGGGTAAAAATGCCATTGGTACCGCGGTACTTGGCGGCATGTTGAGCTCAACCTTCTTAGGTATTTTCTTCATTCCGATTTTCTTTGTGGTAGTTGAACGTATCTTTAGTCGTGGTAAAACCAAACCAACATCTGACAATACGCCACCAACTCAACCTCATTAATCAATTGGTAATCTAGAACCATAGCAGCCCGTATCTATCTTGATGCGGGCTTTTTATTACTTTTTCACTTGAAAAAACCGCCTTATCACGGCGAATAAGTATATTGGCACTTATGGGAACCTTGCAATATTCTTAATAATGATACAAAAGCTTAAATAAGACTTGCGAATCAATCATCAAATCCTACAATAGCCCAGTGAATGAACATTCATTCATTCTATTTGTACCGAATATAAGCAGTTATGACAGATAAAAAAGAGCGCATATTAACAGCAACTGAAAAACTTTTAGCCACCCATGGCTTTCATGGTCTATCAATGCAGATGGTTGCTAAAGAAGCTCAAGTTGCAACAGGCACTATTTATCGCTACTTCGATGATAAAGATGATCTACTATTCCAACTACATGAATATATTTTAGGTTATATCGCGAACAAAATTAGCCAGAATATTAGCGATAGTATGTCACTTAAACAGCGTTACCGTACGATGTGGCTCAATTTGTGGCAAATGTCGGTAAGTGGTAATGCGCCGTTAATCAATCAAGGGCAATTTCAGAATTTGCCCCGTAAAAATGCCCATGAAAGAAAAGCATTAAATAAACACCTTTTTAGCTGCGTCAATCAAATGTTTGACGAAGGTAAAGCCTGCAACCTATTTAAACCGCTTGATAATGAAATTTTAAGCACACTTAGCCTTGAGACGAGTTGTTATTTAGCCCGTCGAAAAATCAATGGTGGATTAGAGATCACTGATAGCGAACTAAATGCCGCTATTAATGCCTCTTGGGACGCCATTATTCAGCATTAACATTGTAATTCCGGAGCATACCTCATAATGAAAAAATGGATCGTGATGTTACTTCTTGCTCTTCTGTTATTTGGAAGTGTAATTGGTTTCAATCTTTTTAAAGAACATAAAATAGCTGAATATATGGCTAATATGCCGGAAGCAAACTATCCGGTAACCGCCACTACCACTAAAGCTGAAAACTGGCACCCTGCACTTCAGGCAATTGGTTTTATTGAACCAATGCAAGGTGTAACCCTAACTTCAGAAGCTGCTGGTGTGATCAGCAAAATCAATTTTGAATCAGGCCAGAAAGTAAAAGCCGGACAATTATTGGTGTCAATAAACTCCAATGTTGAGCAATCGAGCTTACAAAGTACTGAAGCAAAATTACCCTCAGTAAAAGCTTCTTACCTACGTTACAAAGATCTTTATCGTAAAGGTTCAGTATCAAAATCTAGCCTTGATGAAGCTAAAGCTAACTACCTCGCATTAGTGGCTCAAATCAAATCATTAAAAGAATCTATTCAACGTCGTAATATCAGCGCACCTTTTGCCGGTGAGATTGGTCTACGTAATGTTTACTTAGGTCAATATATTCAACCTGGTACTAAAATTATTCGTTTAGAAGACACCACGACGATGCGTTTCCGCTTTACGGTTCCGCAAACGGATATTTCTAAAATCAAAATTGGCCAAACGGTTGATATCAGCATCGATGCTTATAAAGATACTAACTTTAAAGGTCTAATTACTGCGATTGAACCTGCGGTTAACGCTCAAACAGGTTTGATTCAGGTACAAGCTGATATTCCTAACAGCGGCGGCATGCTGCGCAGTGGTATGTTTGCACGCGCACGTGTTATTCAACCTGTTATCGCTGATCAAATCGTGGTGCCTCAAACCGCCATTACTTACACCCTTTACGGTGATACGGTGTATGTACTGCGCAACGTTGATGGCAAATTACGTGCAATGCAGACAGTGGTAACTACAGGTCTAAACAAAGGTAACAAAGTACGCATTCTTTCAGGCTTAAAAGCTGGAGAGCAGATCGTAACTAGCGGCCAAATTCGTCTTAGCAACAAGTCATTAGTGCACATCGTTGAAAATGACGCACTGAAGGCTCCTGCTGAAATCCCATTGCTGTAACTGGAGAACGCTCAGGATGCGCTTTACTGATATATTCATCAGACGCCCGGTACTAGCAATTTCGATCAGTTTAATGATCGCATTGCTGGGTCTACAGGCGATTTTCAAAATGCAGGTTCGGCAATATCCGGACATGACTAACACTGTAGTAACCGTAAGTACGGCTTACTACGGTGCTAGTGCTGACCTTATTCAAGGGTTTATCACCCAACCACTAGAGCAAGCTATTGCTCAGGCCGATAATATCGACTACATCACCGCCCAAAGTACTATGGGTATGTCGACGATTACCGTGCAAATGAAATTGAACACCAACCCAAATGCTGCCTTGGCTGATATCCTTGCCAAAGTAAACTCGGTGCGGGCTCAATTACCTAAAGAAACTCAAGATCCAACCATCGCCCTCTCTACAGGTGGCGGTACTGGAGTGCTCTATCTTGGTTTTACCAGTAAAACATTAAGCTCAAGCCAAATCACTGACTACATCGAACGAGTAGTAAAACCGCAGTTATTTACGGTAGGTGGTGTGGCAAAAGTTGATATGTATGGCGGTGTACCTTTTGCACTGCGGGTATGGCTTGATCCACAAAAAATGGCAGCATTTAACTTATCTGCCAGTGATGTAACTCAAGTACTACAAGCTAACAACTACCAATCTGCTGTCGGTCAAACCAACAATGATTTCGTACTCTACAACGGTAGTGCTAACACTCAAGCAAATAGCCCTGAGTCACTAGAAAAACTGGTTGTATCAAGTGATAAAGGTCAAGTGATCCGCTTAGGTGACATAGCCAAGGTAACCTTATCGCGCAGCAGCGATAGCTACCGCGCAACAGCCAACGGCCAAGAAGCGGTTGTGGGTGCGATTGAAGCGGCACCAAGTGCTAACCCAATCAACATCGCCAAAGATGTTATCAACCTACTACCAACCATTGAACGTAACATGCCAAGCACCATCAAAATGACGGTGATGTATGACTCAACAATTGCGATTAATGATTCTATTCATGAGGTTATTAAAACCATTCTTGAAGCGGCATTAATTGTATTAGTCGTTATTGCATTGTTTATCGGTTCACTACGTTCAGTCATTATTCCAATCATTACGATTCCATTATCGTTGATTGGTGTCGCGCTGGTGATGCAACTGTTTGGTTTCTCATGGAACCTCATGACACTGCTGGCTCTGGTATTGGCTATCGGCCTAGTGGTCGATGATGCTATCGTGGTACTAGAAAACGTTGAACGGCATATTAAGTTGGGGCAAACGCCATTTAGAGCAGCCATTATTGGTACTCGTGAAATTGCAGTACCCGTTATTTCAATGACGATTGCATTAGGTGCGGTATATGCACCGATTGCACTAATGGGCGGTTTAACCGGTTCATTATTTAAAGAGTTTGCGTTAACCCTTGCAGGTGCGGTATTTATTTCAGGGATCATTGCCTTAACATTATCACCAGTAATGTGTGCAACTTTCCTTAAACAAAATGAAGCGCCAAATAAATTTGAATTAATGGTTCACGGCTTTCTTGATCGTTTAACACTACGTTATGAGAAAATGCTAAGTGGCATCATGCACATGCGTTCAGTTGTGATCGTATTTGCAATTTGTGCTTGTGCAAGCTTACCGTTCTTATTTAAATTTATTCCAAGCGAACTCGCTCCAGCTGAAGATAATGGCGTGGTAGTGTTTATGGGTACAGCCCCAGCTAACGCTAACCTTGATTTCATTCAAGACACCATGGATCAAGTTAACAAAGTACTTACTGAGCAAAAAAGCGTCCAATATGCGCAAATTTTCTCAGGTATTCCATCGGCTAACCAAGCATTTGGTCTTGCAACATTGAAACCATGGAGCCAACGCGATCAAAGCCAAACTGAAGTTGCGAATGAAGTAACGAAAAAGATTAAAAATATTCCACAAATGGCTGTCACTGCTTTCCAAATGCCAAGCCTTCCAGGCGCAGGTTCTGGTTTGCCAGTACAGTTTGTTATCACCACACCTAACAACTTTAAGAGCCTCTACCAAGTTGCTTCTGAAATGTTGGCAAAGGTTAAAGATAACCCAATGTTTGTCTACTCAGATTTAGACTTGAAGTATGACTCTGCAACGATGAACATTGATATCGATAAAGATAAAGCTGGTGCTTATGGCGTTACCATGCAAGCAATTGGTAATACGTTAAGTACGATGCTAGCCGGTGGTGATATTAACCGTGTTGATATTTTAGGCCGCTCTTACAAGGTGATCCCACAAGTTGAGCGTAAAGATCGTTTTAATCCTAAAGATTTAAACAATTACTACGTCAAAACAAATAGTGGTGATTTAATTCCATTGGGTAGCTTAGTGACTATTAAAGTCACGCCAGCGCCACCAACATTACCAAGCTTTAACCAACAAAATGCGGCAACCATCGGCGCAGTATTAGCCCCTGGAACCTCAATCGGTGAAGCAGTAAATTGGTTAAATACTGAATCGGCAAAAGTATTACCAAAAGGCTACGGTCATAACTACTTAGGTGAAAGCCGTCAGTACGTTACGGAAGGTAATGCGCTATACGCTACATTTGGTCTAGCATTGGCAATTATTTTCTTGGTACTTGCGATTCAATTTGAATCATTACGCGATCCATTAGTGATTCTAGTATCAGTACCATTAGCTATTTGTGGTGCACTGATTGCCCTCGCATGGGGTGCAACAACACTCAATATTTACTCGCAGATAGGTTTGATAACCCTCATAGGCTTGATAACCAAACACGGTATATTGATTTGTGAAGTTGCCAAAGAAGAACAGCTCTACCATGGTAAGAACCGCATGGATGCAGTTATGGAAGCTGCGAAGATCCGTCTTCGTCCAATCCTAATGACAACATGTGCGATGATTGCAGGTCTAGTACCACTGTTATACGCATCAGGTGCTGGTGCAGCATCACGCTTCAGTATTGGTATTGTTATCGTTGCCGGTTTATCTATCGGTACGTTATTTACTTTGTTTGTATTGCCAGTTATTTATACGTTCTTGGCAAGTGAACATAAGCCATTACCAGTATTTGTTGAAGAAGATGATGGTTTAGACAACCACTTCTAATTAAGCCATGAAAAAAAGGGCGCTGAATCATCAGCGCCCTTTTCTTTTCACTACAGCGCCGATTACAATAACTCACAACGATTTTCGCAACGGAGTAAGCGGATCATGTTTGATTCAAAGAAACTTGAACAAGTAGCTAAACAAATTCAAGACGCAATGCCAAAGCCAGTTAAAGATCTTGGTAATGACGTTGAACAAAAAGTACGTCAAGTGATCCAATCACAACTTGGTAAATTGGATGTTGTCACTCGAGAAGAGTTTGACGTTCAAACCCAAGTACTATTACGCACTCGCCAAAAGCTTACTGAGCTTGAACAAAAACTAGCAGCATTTGAAGCCAAGCTTAATGCTGATGACAACAATAATGCTTAACTAGCTATTGTAGCATCGACAAAAAAGCCCAGTTCTCATCAAACTGGGCTTTCTTTGAATTAGTATTTGTATTGAAGTTTAACCACCAACAGCAATGTGCTTCATGTCTTTCATGTAACCACGTAATTGCTTACCGATCACTTCAACTGGATGGTTACGTAATGCTTCATTGACTTCAATTAACTTTTGATTATCGACAAAGTTAGTTGTTGCTGACAGCCCCTTACCAATCACATCAGTATTCACAGTTGCCATAAAATGATCACGTAATAGCGGCGTCGCCACATTAGCAAATAAGTAGTTACCGTACTCAGCAGTATCAGAAATAACTACGTTCATCTCATACAGACGCTTACGGGCAACAGTATTGGCAATTAAAGGCAGTTCATGTAATGACTCATAATATGCAGACTCATCAATAATGCCTGATGCCGTCATCGCTTCAAAGGCTAACTCAACCCCAGCACGTACCATTGCTACCATCAAAATACCATTATCAAAGTATTCTTGTTCAGAAATTTGAAGATCTGAGGTTGGATAATTTTCAAATTGTGTTTCAGCCGTTTCCCCACGCCAGCCCAATAATTCAGCGTCGTCGTTAGCCCAATCAGCCATCATCGTACTTGAGAAATGGCCAGAAATAATGTCATCCATATGTTTGTTATATAGTGGACGCATAAGATCTTTTAGCTGCTCAGATAAATCAAACGCAGCAACTTTAGCTGGGTTTGAAAGACGATCCATCATATGAGTAACACCGCCAAACTTTAGTGCTTCTGTGATCGTTTCCCAACCATATTGAAGTAACTTACCTGCATATTCTGGTGCAATACCATCAGCAAGCATTTTCTCATAACAGACAATTGAGCCCGCTTGCAGCATGCCACATAAAATAGTTTGCTCACCCATCAAGTCAGACTTCACTTCAGCCACAAACGATGACTCAAGCACACCCGCACGATGACCCCCAGTTGCAGCAGCCCATGCTTTAGCAATTTCAAGGCCATCAGCTTGTGGATCGTTTTCAGGGTGAACCGCAATCAAAGTGGGTACACCAAAACCACGTTTATATTCTTCACGCACTTCTGTGCCTGGACACTTAGGTGCAACCATGACGACAGTTAAATCTTTACGGATTTGCATACCTTCTTCAACGATATTAAAACCGTGAGAGTAACCCAATGCCGCACCTTGCTTCATCAGTGGCATCACTGTTTCAACTACATTAGTGTGTTGTTTATCTGGTGTCAGATTCACCACTAAATCAGCTTGTGGAATCAGTTGTTCATAGCTACCAACTTCAAAACCATTATCACGCGCATTTTTAAATGAAGGACGTTGCTCATCAATAGCAGCTTGACGCAAGGCATAAGCAACATTCAAGCCTGAATCACGCATATTAAGGCCTTGGTTGAGACCTTGTGCACCACATCCGACAATAACAACTCTTTTACCCTTAAGGTAATCCGCTTCAGTCGCAAACTCAGCACGATCCATAAAACGACAACGGCCCAGTTGATCTAACTGCTGGCGTAAATTTAAAGTATTGAAATAATTAGCCATAACAACAAACTCCGTGAAAAATATTAATCCTTGGTTCGATATTTATTTATCGAATAGATTGATAGTAGATCAGGTAACTTGTTGCGCAAAGTGCTATATTCACAACAATCAATTGCAAATTATGCAACATAAGCCAATGAACATTAAAAACTTGCAACTTTTTATTCACCTCAGTGATTCGTTAAGTTTTCATCACACAGCACAATCAATGCACATCAGTCCATCAGCCCTTAGTCGCGTTATTCAACGTCTAGAGCAAGAGTTAGGGCAAAGCTTATTCAATCGCGACAATCGTCATGTTGAGCTTACTATGGCAGGGAAAAAACTAATCCCAGTCGCGACCACGATTATTGCTAACTGGCTATCACTAAAAACGGAATTACACAGTGATAGCTCAATACTTCAAGGAAAGTTAAAAATATTTTGCTCTGTCACCGCAAGTTATACCCATTTGCCTGCAATATTAACGGCTTTTCGCCAACGTTATCCGCAAATAGAAATTCAGTTATTAACAGGAGACTCTGCACTAGCGATCGATAAAGTCCTTACAGATGAAGCAGATGTCGCTATTACTGCTAAACCAGAACAACTTTCAACTAAATTAACTTATATAGAATTAGATCATATTCCAATGTCCGTGATCTCGCCTACTATTGCGCCGCCAGCGATTCAACAACTATTAGATCAAGGGCCAAATTGGCAAGCGCTGCCTTTTATTATTGCTGAGTCAGGTCCAGCAAGATCGCGGGCTAATTCGTGGTTTAAACAAAAAAAGATTTCACCACCTATTTATGCGCAAATTTCTGGCCATGAAGCCATTGTCAGTATGGTTGCTTTGGGGTGTGGTATTGGAATTGCGCCTGATGTTGTTATCAATAACAGCCCAATGAGTGATAAAGTGCAGCGTTTTCCTGCTGAGTTGATTACACCATTAAGTTTAGGTCTTTGTTGTAAACAATCACGCCATCAAGAAAATATATTAAAAGCATTACTTCAATTATTTTAACATTGCTATATCAATGCCTTGCCTCCGCTAATTTATTGCATTGAAAAAGGAAATTTTCATGACACACGCAATTTTAACGCATTCATACTGTTCAGATTTTTATGCAGAACACGGTTATCAATTTTTAAAAAAAGTCGCTCAAGACTTTCCTGTTCCACCTAATCTGGTGATCTTTTCAGTGATGCACTGCTATGAAGGCTCTTTACCCTACATTAATGTGTTAGCACAAATAGCTCATCCGTTAGTTTTTATTCCCAAAAATGCTACGGCAGATGCTAACCCAGAGCTATTACAAACCATTAATCAAATAACCAACTGTAACGTCGTCAACCCGAGTTACAATAAGGAGTCCTTACGCGATCCTCTTCATTGTGAAGCGCTTATTCGTCAATATATCACTCACGATAGCCCTTTTTTAATTCTTGATCATGGTGGCTACTTTGCCAATGCCAGTGAGCATTTATGCCGCGTATTTCAACAACAATTAGTCGGTATTACAGAATTAACTGCCAATGGTTTATATAAATATTGTAATAAGAATATTGAGAAGCCTTTAGTGACCGTTTCTCATCTAAGTATCAAAACGCCTGCAGACACAGAAGCCTCCGAATGTATTGTCCATTATTCTGATCAAATCTTACGAGAAGAATTTGGACTAAAAATTAATAATGCTGGTTTTTTAAGAGTCGGAGTTATTGGAGCAGGTAACCTTGGACGTGGGATAATCAAGCATCTACAAAACAAAGATATTTGTAATCTTCACATTTTTGACCAAGATCCTCGCCGACTAACGCAATTTCCACGAGATGGTGTTCATGTTTGTTCACTTGAACATCTGGTACAACAATGCAATATGGTATTTTGCTGTACAGGTAATGGAGCATTAAGTGCAGAAGTATTTGACCATTTAACCCAGCCTCTTTTTATTACCACAGTAACTTCTGCTGATGACGAACTTCGCCTGCCTGAATTAATCAATCAGGGTGTATTAACCGAGGTTAGTCGCAACCAATTAGTCAAAGAGTACCAAACCCGTAATGGTATTTGTGTTTACCTACTTGCTGGCGGCGAATCTGCGAATACTCCCTTTAAAACAGGAATGGGTGATCCAACACTATATTTATTTGAAGCCGCACATATGTTGGCAGGGTTACTATTACTTAATCACCCACAACAGTTTACTGATGGTATTCAAGCATTATCAGATAATGATGAAATAATGATCGCCCAGCAATGGCTAACGCATTTCTATAATTATAAGTAAAATAACCACACTCAAAAAAAACGCCCCAATATCTATTGGGGCGTTTTTATATATGGTTAAGGTCTTTTGAGTGCCTAAAATCCGTTACCTAACATTGTTGTCGAGGCTTTCTTGAAGATAGATGGAGTTACGATATTTGAACGTCACAACACGCGCTGATTTTCGGTAAGGCGAATCCGCTGCTGTACCAATTAACGCAACAAGCATAAATTACAGATAGCAAAAAGGCTCATATCTTTCGATATAAGCCTTCTTTAATATGGCAGGGGTTGCGATATTCAAACTTTACAACACGCGCTGATTTTCGGTATGGCGAATCCGCTACTCTGCCAATTAAGGCAACAAGCATAAATTACAGATAGCAAAAAGGCTCATATCTTTCGATATGAGCCTTCTTTAATATGGCAGGGGTGGAGAGATTCGAACTCCCAACACGCGGATTTGGAATCCGCTGCTCTGCCAGTTGGAGCTACACCCCTGTAGTTATTTTAAAGACTTAACTATGTCTTAAATAAATGGCGGAGTGGACGGGACTCGAACCCGCGACCCCCGGCGTGACAGGCCGGTATTCTAACCAACTGAACTACCACTCCGCAGTGTCTATTCAGCATTTAAGCAATTTAAAGCCTGGCGATGTCCTACTCTCACATGGGGAGACCCCACACTACCATCGGCGCTATTACGTTTCACTACTGAGTTCGGCATGGGATCAGGTGGGTCCATAACGCTATGGTCGCCAAGCAA
>NZ_FYAJ01000020.1:0-6896 GCF_900185625.1 Photobacterium andalusiense | reverse complement strand
CTGTACAGGAGTAACAGCCGTCAGAGTATAATTAGGATCCGTAACCGCTTTCGTTACATAGAGCTGATCACACGTTGCTGTTGTAACCAAGTCAGATATAAAGATACGGTAATCTTCCACTTCGCCACTGGTGGTAATGCCTGTACTAGTATTACAATTTCCTGAATCAAAACAGGTCCGGACACGAAGATAGGTATACCCTAAATTCACATCACTCGGTACAGTGATTGGATAAGATACGGTTGCATTAGCATTAGCATTGGCATTTGACTCATCAACAACTAACTCATTGGCATCATCCCAATCACCATCACGGTTCCAATCTATCCATGCATATAATTGAACATCTGTTTGATCAGAATCAGCATCCAGTGACAGAGTAATATCAATGTTTTCATTCGTTGCTGGTTTCATATAGGCATTAAAGACAACCCCATCTTCATCAGAAGTTACATCATCGATGTCATCCGCCGTCGCACCCGCATTTTGAGCGGTTCCGTCATCTTTATCCCAAAGCGTCCCCAGCATTAAATCAACGGTATCATCTTCATCAAAATCATAAAGTTGATGAGCTGCACCTTCTGAATTTATTTGGGTTTTATAATCACCGGTGGCAGTCAGAGAAGTATCTGCATCAGGTGCATCCCCTAAGTCATGCGGATTCACTTGTAATAAAGATTCTCCAACGGTTGAGAATAACAAACGCACAGAATGGGTTTGACACTCATTCACCTGACCTAATTCCCATTGCACCCCAATACCGTTATCAATATGCTGTGTATTGAGTTTTTTACCAATAGTGCCACTTTCAGCAGATGTCGTAATCTGATCATAATTTTTTGAAGCATAATAATCCCATGGGCGATCTAACTCTAAATATCCCATAAATTGTTCTTCAAACCCATAGCCAAACGCAACACCAACCAACTGAAAAGGAGGGGTACCTTCTTGATCTGCTGTGTTTGCAACCGTCCCGAGTGGTAAGTAAGACCCATCTTCTTCATAAGGGATCGTAAATGCATAACCTTTATCTTCACCATTTAACATGGTGTCAAACCCTTGAGCTAGTCGTATATCATTAGTATTACTGCCATTTGCTGATTCTAAGAAATAGTATTGATCAAAGAACACATCACCATTTTCATAAACAATTTTGGTAATAATTTTGATATCATCATTATCATAAAGGTTATTATTATTTCTATCCCAATAACGCGATGCCCAAATAACATAAGGATTGCCTGCACTGCCATCGCCAATAACAGGCGTCATTTCAAATCCTTCCATATTGGCACCACACCTATTTGAATGTGAGGCGCCATCATTCAATATCAAGTAAGGAACTGTCCCCGAACAGCTGTACGTTCCTCCATTTTTCCACTGAAAAGATTCCTTCTCGACTGGTGGTTTACGTGCGCCATTTCCGCCTTGACCAATATGATCAATCAATAATGGAGAGCCCGTAATTTGTGTTGAGGCTAACGCAGCGATAGGCGCAGCACCGTTATCTGTTAGCCCTGAGGTATCACAGCGTAAAATATCAATTTTAACCGCATGATCCTCTACTTCACCATTGCTTGCTGTTCCTCCAACATCAGATGAAGTTAAAGTATCGGTTGTAATCCGTAGACGCAGATAGGTGTCACCAAACGCTGCAACATTGCTGCCTGTAAAGGTTAAGGTTGCAGAGCCATCTGCCGTATTACTGCTATCATCACACGCTGCTTGAGCAAACTCACCAATATCAAAATGACCATCAAGGTTGAAATCAAACCAGCCATAAACTGTTGCACCGAGATCACTGATACCGTCATGGTCATTACATACTACCGTTGGCGAGTAATCTCCGTCAGTAGAGGGTATAAACGTCGCTGGCAATGTAATGCCATCTTCATCACTCGTCGTCTCCCCTTTGGTATCATCATCAGTGGCATTATTATTAGTATCTGTACCATCACCAAAGCCATCAGTATCGACATCAGGCACCTGCGCACCAAGATGGATAGGCAAGCCTAATGCATGACGAGGACCACCAGAGGCCATTAATGTTTTATAATCGACATCTTCAGGGGCATCACCGTAATCATATTGCACCTCTAACGTGACTTTATGATCTTCCACTTCGCCATCATCGGCTAAACCATGAGGGGTAGAACAATCAGTGCTATCACGACAAATACGCACGCGTAGATAACTCACCCCTTCCACGACATCACTCGGTACGGTAAAGGTCAGTTGTTTATCCACATCGTTATCTGCAATGGTGAGTGTAATTGGCGTCGCCGCTTCTGTTGCAGGATCAAACACACCATCACGATCAAAATCAAGCCAGCCATAAACGGTGGCATTCGCATCGGTATGTACCCGCGTGGTTAATTGCACTTGTAGGTTCGGCTGCGCAACAATAGAGGCTGGAATGGTTACGCCATCTTCATCAGCTCCGATATTGTCATCATCAGTGGCATTAGCGCTATTATCAATACCATCAACAAAGCCATCCGCTTCTTCATCTGGGGCGATCGCACCTAGATAAATCAGTGGCGTTGCTTCAACAATATGCATTGCTCCTGAGCCTTCACCAGACACATCGACACGGTCAGTACCATAACTATCTGGCGCATCACCTAAATCACCCAAACCGATAGCCAACAAGAAATCTTCAACTTCCCCATCATTTGCGCCCCCAGCCCAGTCATTGGCAGATAAGCCATCTGTGCTTATACGCAACCGCATGTACGTCATGCCATTGGTCAAACTGAGCGTATCAAGCCCTGTCCACGTTAATGTAAACTGCCCTTGATTTGTACCATCCGGCACAGCTATAGATTGTGACTCACTCGCCTCAAACGCTCCGTTTTGGTTAAAATCAATCCATGCCCATAAGGTAGCTTCAAAGCCTGTTGTATTAGTAGCTTCAACAATGGCGCTGTAGTCTGTAGCATCTAACGGAATGGGTAGCAGAATATTAATACCGTCTTCATCATCTGGGCTGGTATTGGCATCATCACTACGAGCCAATATATCGGGCGTTGCATCAACTTCACTATCCGCAACTTGATCTCCTAAATACAAATCAGGAGTAATAACATGATAAGCCCCATTTGTAGCAATGGCTGTTTTGTATTCATCCAGTGCGTCACCAAAATCAACATCACCAACCACAATACGATGATCTTCTACTTCACCGTTGGTAGCGGCACCAAATGAGCGTGGATCTTCTTCACTGCCTGTTGCTGTATCACTCAAGACATCGGAAGTGATTCGAGTACGTAAATAAAAGACATCGCCATCACTTAATGCTGGTAACGATATCCAATTGAGCGCTTGAGATCCTAGAGTGGTGCTATTCGCGATAGTTAACACACCATCAGTCATCATTTCATCTTTATCAAAACTGCCGTTATTATCCCAATCTATCCACGTATAAAGATATGCATCCTCGCCCGTGGTATTGGTCACAACAGCAGAAATATCATAACGAGCGCTGGTTGATAATAATGGTAATAGCATAATGCCACCTTCATCATCAGTTCCGGTTATATCGTCACCTGATGCCATATTATTGGTCGTCGCATTCGCTTCTGCATCAGCATTTTCAACACCTAAATACAGATCTGTACTCAGTGCATGGTAAGCACCTAAATCGGAGGGATCTAAATTGAAAAGCGTGCGGTAATTACCTATACCCACACCAGCCCCCGTATCGGGTGCATCACCAAAATCTAAACTTGGAGCATTGAGGGTAATCGAGTGATCTTCCACCTCTCCACTTTCAGCATACCCACTTGGCGTGTGACATTCGCCTTCAGATTCACACACTCGAACACGCAAATAGGTTGTTCCTGTAACACCTAAATAAGGCACAAATGTTTCGACAATATTCGCACCAATAGTCACAGGATGGTCTTGAATAATATGCTCACCGACAGTATTAAAGGTATCGTCGATATCGGCATCTACCCATACATTCAAATACCCATCACTACCAGAAATAACATAATCAATGTCCGTTGGTGTTAATGCGACAATTGAAGCAGGAATAACCAGATCTTCATCATCGGTTGTGCCGTCTGTGTCATCGCCATCTGCGGCAACATTAGGGATACCATCAAACTCTGCATCACGCTCGCTACCTAGTACCATATCACTGGTATAACCGCTGGTGCCGATGATCACGTGTCGTGCCCCTACGCTGGCATCTAAGGTCAAATAGCTATCAGGTGCATCACCATAATCATAAGTACAGCCTCCTGCACCGATGCGTTCAACAGTAATGTCTGTGACGTTGTAATCATTATTACCAGGCAGTTCATGATGCATTAATAGGGTCAATTCCATGTTATTGCTTGGTGCAATGCCCTGAACAAAAATTTGCATGGGGTTACTATGGGGAGCAGTCATGGTCGTACTTGCTATTTGTCCGATCGACACTCCATCAAGTAAAACTTCAAAATAATCATTAGTATTCGAACCTAGTTGCCCCACCCATACATTGACTTTAATGGTATCGCCTGCTCGAGTCTCAATTCGGCGTTTTAACGTAACATCCCAGTTTGCATCCGCAACCACATAAAAACCGTAACTACGTACAGTCGCATTATTAGCTGTATACGGGTCGTTATTTTCTAATCCATTGATTAACCAACCTTCATTATTAAAGTCTCTAAAATCATGTTCAAAGAAAGTTTCACTGTTACATCCGCTAGACGTGAGTGATGATGGCGTTACTGTTATCACATGATCTTCCACCTCACCCAATGAGGCATAACCCCCTGGGGTGGTTTCATCTATCGCATCCGTACTTGGCATAATACGGGCGCGAACATAATAATCGCCTGCGGTGACATTTAGCCCTGTCCATGTAAAATCGGCATAGGTATAATTACCGCTATGTGGTACACCATCGTAAATCTGCCCTTCATCCGCATCAAAGGTGCCACTGCGATCCCAGTCTACCCAGACAACTATTTTTGCGGTGAGTCCCACCCCCATAACGCTGCGACCTAACGCTTGAAGGGTATATGTGGTATCTCCGACATAAAGCGGTGGCAATTGCAGACCATCTTCATCATCATCCCCACTGCTATCATCACTATTGGCACCCACACTTGGCACAGGGGATTCTGTATCAGGGTATTGGACATTGGCTTTTTGTCCCATGAATAGGTTATTGGTTTGTACATGGTAAGGGCCGCCACTGGCAAATGACGTCATGTAAGAATCGGGCGCATCACCACCGTCATAAATACCACCTTGAATACCAACAATTTTGTAATCTTCGACTTCACCATCACTGGCTGAGCCAAACTCACTACTGGTATCTATCGCATCAGTTGTAATACGGAAACGCGCATAGTAAGTGGTGCTATTAACAAGCATGCCAGCCAAATTAAAGGTAAGGGGGTAATCTGTTGCGGTAGTATTGGCAGGCACCACTTGGGTGATCCCTTCTGATACCTCAAATTGACCGTTACGATTGAAATCAAACCACGCCACTAAATTTGCATCGATCGATTTATCATTGGTCGCATTAATGGTAACGGTGTAAGTATTTTCACCACTAAAGGCTGGGGTTAAAGTAACACCATCATCAGTATCACCATCCGCATCGGTTGAAACATAGGCATCAGTTTCAAGGGTTGGCGCTGTGCCAAGATAGACTTCCTCACTATTGGCATGGCGTGGGCCATTAAATTGATTACTGGTGGTGTAATTGCCAACTGAAGTACTGCTACTTGTATCAGGTGCATCACCAAAATCAACTTCAACCAAAGAGCAGAGAGAGTTAACGTTACTCGTATCATTTAGCCAATTATTACGATCATTAAATGCAGTCGCATCTTCATAATAATCATAAGCAAAGTCAGCAACCTCCTGATAAACATCACGATTATTACTCCAATAGTTTGGTGTAAAGAAGAATTGACGTTCACCTGAGCCTATATATGGTCCTACTTGGCCTTTAGGAAAAGCATACCCCCCTGTTGATGTCGGGTTATAGGGAATTAACCACGCCATTGCATCCACGTTATTACACGAATCGCCTACGGTTGGTAAGGTATACAATACATTACGATGATCGATACCTGTCACGGTTGATAATGTGCCTGTTGTCTGCACCGGCGTTGTTTGTACCAATGCACCCGCAGACGTTGAAGGATGGAACGAAGGCAGCATAGTTCCGCCGTTATAACCAGCGAATGCGGTCGCTGCAGCGCCAGAGAACCCCATTTGTTGGAGAATATAGGCGTTAATTCGCTCGGATGAATCAGTGAAAATTCCACCTTCAGAAATCGTTAGTAATATCCCACCCTGATCACGATAAGCGATTAATGCATCTATTTCAGCCACATTATCATTACCGCTTGCATCGCGCATATCATGTTTATACATTACCATCTGGTAATCTGTTAAAGTAAAGTCAGCAGTAATATCATCGGTAGGCACTAACACATCATAAGTAACATTACCGATACCGTATTTATTTTCAAACGTACCAATAACATCAAAATTGTTAGTACCTCCCTCAATAACATAATCAAAACGATTGTCGCCAGCATTGTCTTGAATAAGTAAATGGAACGTCACTTTATGATGATGATCTTCGACTTCACCGTCACTCGCTCCACCGAGGGCTCTTTCATCCACATCGGCTGTGCCTGCATTATCAGGTTGAGTGATATTTAAATCATCGGTGGTTAAACGTAAACGAATAACAGAATCACCCACATCACCGCCATTGCCATTCGATAAATTACTCCAATCTAAAGTCACATTGGCATTATTAGTGCCATCAGGCACAGCAACTGAGGTCATTTCATCTGCTTGAAATTGCCCATCAGCATCATGATCGACCCATGCATATAAGGTGGCAGCACCGCCTGTAGTATTAGTCA
>NZ_FYAJ01000014.1:0-78068 GCF_900185625.1 Photobacterium andalusiense | reverse complement strand
CCCGTCCGCCGCTCGTCAGCATTGATAGCAAGCTATCAATCTGTTACCGCTCGACTTGCATGTGTTAGGCCTGCCGCCAGCGTTCAATCTGAGCCATGATCAAACTCTTCAATTAAAGTTTTGTTGTTTCTTTCGAAACGGCTCAATGAATACTGACTTCAAAACTACTAATGTAATTTTAAAGCTATTATCGTTCCAACAGAACGATAATGAATTGACTGTGCCAAATAACCGTAGTTATTTGTATTGGTCACTCAGTTCATTGATAAATCTTTCGACTTAACTATTCAACGAGTGCCCACACAGATTGCATGGTCAAATTGTTAAAGAACATTCTTCTTCAATAAGATAAACATTTAACTGCTTATTCGTTATCGTTGAAGTGGACGGCCATTCTAGCGAAATAACATAAAGTGTCAACCACTTTTTTGAATTTATTTCATCTGACTCATTATCCAATCGATTGAAGCATAACGCCTTATTTATAAGCCGCTCACTGTTTCGATAGAGCAGCAGTATAAAGACAACTGTCGTCATCGCAACTACTTTATGCAATTTATTAATAAAAACGGCCCGTTAGATCAAAAAGCAAACAAAGCGTTCAATAATGCGATTATAGCGTTCTAAATTGCTGACTAAAATTAGACACTTTCTGCCAATCGGTATATTCCACTTCTTTACTAGTATCAGTTTCACCGCCGGTTAATTTCATTATGAGCTTAATCATAGTGCGATCAAAAAAGTTATACCGCGGATAACGCAATGCACCTGCAAATACAGCCATCATTTTTGGATGCCATGGTGATTTCAATAAAAACTTTTTCACATAAGCACTCGTTGCTGGCGTATCTTTGCCTTCTTTACGAGCAGTTAAGTTCACGCAAAAAAAAGCGACCTTTGTTTGCTCAAGATTTTCACGGTTACTATCAATAAATTGATAAAGCTTTTTGTTTAAATGCCCATAACGCACAGAAGCACCGATAAGTACGCGATCATATCCACTGAAATCAATTTTTGGCTTTAGATGAATATCAGCATAATCACATTGATACTGCTCTCCTAGGTTCTGCTCTATATGGTTAAGGATTTTAATCGTTTGTCCTTCACAACTAGAATGCAGTAATAATACCTTTTCCATGATCGCTCCTTTAATTACGCCAAAAGGTTGGTGTAAATAAAACTAATAATGTAAACACTTCTAAACGACCAAATAGCATAGCAATAATAAGAATCCATTTCGCCGAATCATTTACTTGACCAAAATGCACTGCCACTTCTCCTAAGCCTGGCCCTAAATTATTGAGCGTCGCAGCCACGGCAGAAAATGCAGTTAACTCATCAATACCTGTCGCAATCAGTGCCAGCATACACACTACAAATACCAGCGCATAAGCCGAGAAAAACCCCCACACGGCATCAACAACCCGTTGTGGTAATGCTTTATGGCCTAATTTAATGGTATACACCGCACGTGGATGTACCAATCGTTTTAACTCTCGCACCCCTTGTAATGAAAGTAACAACATTCGAATAACTTTCATGCCGCCCCCTGTTGAGCCAGCACAGCCACCTATAAAAGATGAGAATAGTAATAGCACAGGTAAAAATAACGGCCAGTCTGAAAAACCGGTAGTGGTAAACCCTGCAGTGGTTGATATTGATACGGTTTGGAATAAGGCTTGATCAAAGGCATCAAAAGCACTGTCATAAGAATGATGCTTTAATAGCATTCCAAAACAAATCGCGAATAAAATAAATTGCACCACAAAAAACGCTCGAAATTCAGGATCTCGCCAATACGTTTTAAGATTTATATTGCCATTACCAAACGCAGCAAAGTGGAGTGAGAAATTACAAGCAGATATCAAAAGGAAACACACAGTGATTATATTAATCGTCGGACTATTAAAATAACCAATACTGGCATCGTGGGTTGAGAAACCACCAATCGCAATAGTTGAGAAGCTATGTGATATCGCATCAAAACCACTCATACCTGCCAGCCAAAACGCTAATGCACAAGCAATGGTTAACGCGAGATAGATGTACCACAATGTTTTAGCCGTTTCTGCTATGCGTGGTGTCATCTTACTATCTTTGACTGGCCCCGGCGTTTCAGCACGATAAAGCTGCATACCACCAATACCCAATACAGGTAATATCGCAACAGCCAAAACAATGATTCCCATTCCACCAAACCATTGCAGTAACTGGCGGTAAAATAAAATCGCTTTGGGTAAGTGATCAAGTCCAACAATAACTGTTGCGCCCGTTGTCGTCAGTGCAGAAAATGATTCAAAAAAGGAGTCAGCAACCGACAAATCAGGATTTTTAGATAGTAGAAAAGGCACCGCACCAGCACTACCAATAACCCCCCAAAATAACACTACAATCAAAAAACCATCACGAGCCTTTAGTTCATGTTTTTGGTAACGATTAGGAAACCATAACGATGACCCTCCTGCTAACAATAAAAAGAATGTCACCATAAAAGGAAATCCTGCACCATCACGGTAGATCAATGCTACCAATGCAGGAATTAACATCGTGACACTAAATAAAGCGAGCAATAGCCCAACAATACGAGTAATTGAACGAAACTGCATGGCCTTAATCGGCCCTCATTTTAAAATACATAATAAATAGTGGTTAACTCTCAGGTGTTGCTGTTGCGACAATCCGTCCACCACTGCGATTAATTAACTTGGTACTAAACTCGGTCACAATGCGACTATCAAGTGATAAATGCATATTCACTTGTTGACCATAATCAGCTTGAAGTTGAGTCGCGTTATATTCCTCTAATAAGGCTTCAACTAATGAGATTTGATTATAATCACAACATAAATACAACTCACTGGTGATGATCTTTTGTTGTGTGGTCAGTAACGTTAATGCGCGTTGCACACCACCACCATAGGCCTTAACTAACCCACCAGTCCCTAAATGAATACCACCGAAATAGCGCACAACTACCGCTGTCAATTCACCAACACCACTGCCCGTTAATTGTGCGAGTATTGGTTTACCCGCAGTACCAGATGGCTCACCATCATCACTAAAGCCCCACAACATTGAATCTGTGGGTCTGCCAGCCACAAACCCCCAGCAATGATGATTGGCGGTGGCATGAGCTGCCTTTATTTCAGCAATAAACTGTTTTGCAGCATCAATTGAAGCGGTATGTGCCAAATAAGTTATAAAGTGGCTTTTCTTTATTTCTTCTTCAAAAGTAACAGCTTGCAGTGGGATTAAATAAGGCTCAGACGTTGACATAAAACAGTTCCCATCATCAAAAAAAGAGTGGCAGGATAACATATCCCTATCACCACTAAAGTAATGTTCATTATTCATGCTGCTAACTCAATCATTGTATTAGAGATGATGCACCAGCTAACAATGTTAAACAAATGTTTAAATTAATTATTGAATTTGTGCCAATTGCGGTTCAGACTAAATATTAACCACTACAGGTCAAACCAGTTAAATCACACCTAATTCGTCATAGAATGGAATATATGGAGATAGAACATGATTTACCACGGTGAAACAGTCTCAGTTAATTATCTCGAAGATGGCATTGCTGAAGTTATTTTTAATGCGCCATCCCCGGTCAATAAATTTGATCTTGCTACTCTTGAAAGTTTTAATTTGGCACTTGATGCGCTCTATCAGCAACCTAAGCTCAAGGGGGTAATATTGCGCTCAACCAAAACCGCTTTTATCGTTGGTGCTGACATTACAGAGTTTTTAGGATTATTCGCCCTACCTGCCGATCAACTTTCAAAGTGGCTTCATCACGCCAACACTATTTTTAATAAATTAGAAGACCTACCAGTCCCAACCATTGCAGCCATTAATGGTTATGCCCTTGGTGGTGGTTGCGAATGTGTACTCGCCACGGACTTTAGAGTTGCGGATCATCAAGCTCGCATTGGACTACCAGAAACCAAACTTGGCATCATGCCTGGCTTTGGAGGCACAGTACGTTTACCACGTTTAATTGGTGCTGACAGTGCGATGGAAATAATTACTGCTGGCAAAGATAAAACCGCAGCAGCGGCATTAAAAATAGGCTTAATAGATGCCGTAGTAGCTACAGATATATTACCAACCGCAGCATTAGCGATGATCAAACAAGCAATTGCGGGTGATTTAGATTGGCAACAACGTCGCCATCAAAAACAAACGCCTTTACCGTTAAGTGCCGCTGAAGCATTAATGAGCTTTACAACGGCTAAAGCGATGGTGGCAAACATTGCCGGTAAACACTATCCAGCTCCAATAGCGGCGGTAACTGCCATAGAAACAGCAGCGAACTGCAACCGTGACCTCGCACTTGCGATTGAAAACAAACACTTTGTGACCCTCGCTAAAACCGATGTTGCTCAAGCATTGGTGGGTATTTTTCTCAATGACCAATACATTAAAAACCAAGCCAAACAAGCGATCAAAACAGCGCCAAGCACCCAACACGCAATGGTACTTGGCGCAGGGATTATGGGAGGGGGTATTGCTTATCAATCAGCCACTCATGATGTGCCTGTAATAATGAAAGATATTACAACTGACGCGTTAACACTCGGTATGGAGCAAGCGGCGAAGTTACTCAATAAAAAGCTTACTCGTGGTCGTATCGATGGCTTACAGATGGCTGCAACCTTAGCCACCATCACACCAACATTGACTTATAGTGATAGCTGTCATGTTGATATCGTTATTGAGGCTGTAATTGAAAATCCAGCCATAAAAGCAACGGTATTGGCAGAGGTTGAGCGGCAAGTTGATACTACCACGGTGCTCACATCAAACACTTCAACCATTCCGATTAATTTACTGGCTCAATCATTACAACGCCCACAAAATTTTTGTGGGATGCACTTTTTTAACCCAGTCCACAAAATGCCCTTAGTTGAGATCATTCGTGGCCAACATACCACCAATGAAACTATTGATCGTGTAGTTGCTTACGCCGCTAAAATGGGAAAAACACCCATCGTCGTCAATGATTGTCCCGGATTTTTCGTCAATCGCGTTTTATTTCCTTATTTGGCTGCATTTAGTTTGTTGCTGCGTGATGGCGGTGATTATGCTCAAATTGATGCGATTATGGAGCAAGATTTTGGCTGGCCAATGGGGCCGGCTTATCTATTAGATGTGGTTGGTATTGATACCGCTCACCACGCTCAAAAAGTCATGGCACAAGGTTTTCCGCAACGGATGGCAAAAAACTATACCGATGCCGTTGATGTGCTATACCAACATCAACGTTTCGGCCAAAAAACCGGGGCTGGATTTTTTAATTACAGCACTGATAAAAAAGGCAAACCCAAAAAGATATTCGATCCACAAACCGCAACATTACTCCAACCAATAGCAGCGACACCTACTGACTTTGATAGCACTGTTGTCATCGACCGCATGCTGATCCCGATGATTAATGAAGTGGTACGTTGCTTAGAAGAAAATATTATCGCCACCCCAGCTGAGGCGGATATGGCATTGGTTTACGGTTTGGGCTTCCCTCCTTTTAGAGGCGGCGTATTCCGTTACTTAGATCATATTGGTTTAGCCAACTATGTCGCATTGGCTGATAGCTATCAATCACTCGGTGCATTATATCAAGTACCCGCTGGCTTAAGAGCAAAAGCAGCTGCCGATGAATGCTACTACCCTGCAGCAACTGCGGTCACGATGGCCAACCATAAAGGAGTTTGATTATGAATAACGTTGTGATTGTTGACTGTATCCGTACTCCAATGGGGCGCTCAAAAGGTGGCGCATTTCGCCATGTTCGCGCTGAAGACTTATCTGCACATTTAATGCAGGGGTTACTAAGTCGTAATCCTCAATTAGATTCGAACAATCTAGAAGATATTTATTGGGGCTGTGTGCAACAAACTTTAGAGCAAGGGTTTAACATAGGCCGCAATGCTGCCTTACTCGCTGGCATTCCGAGCACTGTAGGTGCGACAACCGTTAATCGTCTTTGTGGTTCATCCATGCAAGCTCTACATGATGCGACTCGTGCAATTATGGTCGGTGATGCTCAAAGCTGTTTGGTTGGCGGCGTTGAACACATGGGTCACGTACCAATGAATCACGGCGTTGATTTTCACCCTCAGCTTTCAAAAACTGTTGCCAAAGCAGCTGGTATGATGGGACTCACTGCTGAAATGCTTGCTAAAAAATATGCTATTAGTCGTGAACTTCAAGATCAATTTGGCGCTCGTTCACACCAACGTGCTTACGCTGCTACAATCGAAGGTCGCTTTAGTAATGAAATTCTTGCAACAGAAGGTCATGACAGCGAGGGTATTTTAACAAAATATGTTACTGATGAAGTTATTCGACCTGACACAACTATCGCCGGATTAAGTCAGTTACGGCCTATCTTTGATCCTGCTAATGGCACCGTTACTGCGGGCACCTCGTCGGCGTTATCCGATGGTGCTGCTGCCATGCTGGTAATGGATGAACGACAAGCACGCGCTTTAGAGTTGCCGATTCGTGCGCGAATTAAAGCCATGGCAATTGCGGGCTGTGAGCCATCACTAATGGGATTTGGTCCAGTGCCTGCCACTCAAAAAGCATTACAACGAGCAGGATTAAGCCTCGATGATATTGGTGTTATCGAACTCAATGAAGCTTTTGCAGCTCAAACACTGCCATGTATTAAAACATTAGGGTTAATAGAGCAACTTGATGACAAAATTAATCTTAATGGCGGTGCGATTGCACTAGGCCACCCATTGGGTTGTTCGGGAGCTCGAATTTCAACGACGCTTATTAATCTGATGGAACAAAAACACGCTCAGTTTGGTTTAGCCACTATGTGTATTGGCTTAGGACAAGGCATTGCGACTATCTTTGAGCGCATAGAATAATGATGCTCAACAATAGCTGAAGTAAGTGAATATTATTTCTAATTATAAATAGAATTACTGTTGGTGGCATAATGGCTGATAAGACATGCAACTTACACATAGATACAATGAGTAAGTTTCATTTTCTTGATCAACATAAGCCGTCTACACTCAAGCTTATATTGATTGCTAATCATGATTTTTTTCCGGAGTATTGCAATGTTTAAAGCACTAGTACTAGAACAAGAAGATAAAAAAACACTAGCAACTATTCGCCAAGTGGCAACATCTGAATTGCCTGAAGGTGATGTATTAATTGATGTCGATTACTCTTCGTTAAACTACAAAGATGGCTTAGCAATTACCGGTAAAGGTCGTATTGTGCGTCAATTCCCAATGGTTCCGGGTGTTGACCTAACCGGTACAGTGGCTGAATCAAGTGATGATCGCTACCACGTCGGCGACAAAGTAGTCCTTACAGGTTGGGGTGTTGGTGAAGGCCATTGGGGTGGCATGGCTGAAAAAGCACGTTTAAAAGCAGATTGGTTAGTACCATTACCAACCAATCTTGACGGTAAGCAAGCTATGATGGTGGGTACTGCTGGTCTAACTGCGATGTTATGTGTGCAGGCAATTGTTGATGCAGGCGTAACCCCTGATGCTGGCGAAATTATTGTAACCGGTGCCAGTGGCGGTGTTGGCTCAGTTGCGGTGACATTATTAGCACAACTAGGTTATAAAGTTGCTGCAGTAACTGGCCGCGCTGAAACTAACGGTCCATTACTGAAACAACTAGGCGCAACCACTATTATTGACCGTAGTGTGTTTGAAGAGCCAGCTCGCCCACTTGATAAGCAATTATGGGCTGGCGCAATTGATACTGTAGGCAGCAAAGTATTAGCCAAAGTACTAAGCCAAATTAACTACAACGGTGCAGTTGCTATCTGTGGCCTGGCTGGCGGTTTTGATTTACCAACAACGGTAATGCCTTTCATTCTACGTAATGTACGTTTGCAAGGTATCGATTCAGTCATGTGCCCATTTGAAAAACGTCAACAAGCATGGCAGCGTCTAACAGAGTTACTGCCTGCAAGTTACTTTGAGCAAGCATGTCGTGAAGTATCGCTTGAACAAGTAGCAGAATGTGCTGAAGCGATCACTAATGGTCAAATCACCGGTCGTGTCGTGATCAAGCTATAATAATAACTTAATAGCATTATTCGTTAATAATTAAGGTCAGCTAAATGCTGGCCTTTTTGTTGGCAAAAACTCATCAACACTACAATAAACCAATATCATGAACACGTGAGTTGATCAGTCGACCGCACTCTTCTTTTATAATATTACGCAACCATAATTGTGATGCTGAATGCTCACAACGCGCATGCCATAATAATGAATAATCAAATGGCTTAAACTCAAACGGTAATGGCTTCACAATTAACTGGTAACGTTCTGCTACCAAATAGGCTAAGTCTGCCGGGACGGTAATAATTAATGGCATTTGGTCAATGATCGCCAGTGCAGCTTCTAGATGATAAGCCCGCAATACCATTTTAGGGTGTGGATAACCACGCAATTGCTCATCAATTAATGCTTTTACTCCGTCACTTACCGCAATCATTGCGTGTGGATAAGACAAGTAATCCTGAAATGTAAGCGCTTTATTGGCCAGGGGATGATTTTTACTCACCAAACAAAATACGCTCACTTGCCCTAAAAGCTGATGGCATAAAGGTTCCATATCTGCGCTTGGACGACAAATTGCCATATCACAACCACCGGAAGTTAACTGTGACAACAAATTATCATGCTGTAACGGACTGAACTCGAGTGAAATATGCGGGGCTTCTTGATAAATACGCGGCAATGCAAACGGCAAAATAGTCTGTATTGCATAATCTGTGGTGGCAATTTTAAATGTTTGTTCGCAAGCTGCTGGCTCAAAATCACTTGGAGTCAGCAATATACGTAATGACTCTAGTGGTTCATTCAGTTGTTCATTTAATTCTAATGCGCGCTGAGTCGGTAGTAATGATTGTCCTTGACGAGTAAAGAGAGGATCCTCAAGCAAATCACGTAATCGTCCCAGTACTCGACTCATTGCTGATTGACTCAGGTTTAGCCTTATTGCGGCTTTACTGACGCTGCATTCTTCCAACAACACTTTTAACGCAACCAGCAAATTTAAGTCACGACGATAAACTTCTTCAAGCTCCATGTTTACATCTCTACTGCTGACAATTAATTCAATATGGCTCCAGTATGGCGGGATAGATAAAAAAAATCCCGCCTTTTTAAAGCGGGAACGTTTAATCATCTGTAATATAAGCCAGTATTAAGGCTGTTTTTTTTGTTGCTCTAATTGTGTTTTATTGGAAAGCTCCACCCACAAACCGACAATCGCAGCCAGTAGGCCTCCCATCGAAAACAACCCTGTCGCATGGTGGCTCGTCAGCATAATGGTACTAAATGAAATAATGCACAACACAGCATAAATCATGATCCGATCAATTGATGTCAACATAATATCCCCCTAATCCATTAGAAAGAAAGTTAATAGCTTGTTAATAACGTTACACAGTTTATCTTGATTTGCCAAGCGTTATTGATTAATTCTTATCCATCAGTATGATCACAACGTCTCTAATAATACGTGTAAATTATGACTGCAATTTTTGAAAATCCGACCCATAGCCTCGATGCTCAAGGTCTTCGTTGTCCAGAACCAGTAATGATGGTCCGTAAAACTGTCAGAAAAATGGCTGCCAATGAGACCTTATTAGTCGTAGCTGATGATCCATCAACCACTCGTGATATTCCGAGTTTTTGTCGCTTTATGGATCACACCTTACTTGCCTCTGAAACAACAACCCAGCCCTATCGGTTTCTGATTCAAAAAGGCACGACTAATTAATAAACCATCAAGCAGCGTTTCATCGCGCTGCTTGGTTGTTATTGTTGATCGTGTTGTTGTTGGCGCAATTGATCAAGTTGGTGGTGTAACTGTTGAATCTCTTTTTTAAGTGGCAACACATAACGCAAACGAACCCATGCATCAACAGATAAATAAGCGGTAATAATGGCACCAACTACCATTGGTAACCACATATCAGTCAGCATCATTCCGATAATATTCAATACTAATGCGATGTGAAATAACCAACATTGACTGTGGGGAGATATCGCTAAGAACCGTGTCATTCAGCCTCCTACGGCAACTTCACGTCACCTTATATATCGTGAATCACTTAGTAACATATAACTTTACCCTAGCACGAACCCCTACGGCTATCTGACACCAAAATCACAATTCTTGGCTTAATATCCGTCATTGTAGGCTGCATCCACATTCCCAAATTCAATCAAAGTTTCACATGAAACGCATGTAACTCTCTTCAAAAACAAAAAAAACCATGAGCCTAAACCCATGGTTTTATTGATCGTGACTCACCGAAATATTAACCCAGTGGAGAAAGAATAATCTCTACACGACGGTTTTGTGCACGGCCTTGAGAAGTACTGTTAGTTGCAATAGGGCTATTTTCACCACGGCCTTGAGATACAACACGGTTTGCATTCACACCTTGACGAATAAGGTAGTTACCTACTTCACCAGCACGTACTTGTGATAGACGCAGGTTATAAGAAGCAGCACCTGAACTATCAGTAAAGCCTAATACGTTAAGCTGTGTTTTAGGGTATTGCTTAGCAACTAACGCTACGTTATGTAACGCTTCCATCGCACGGCCATTTAATGAAGATTGATCAACACCAAACGTAATTTCATTTGGCATATTTAAAATGATGTTATTGCCATTACGTGTCACGCTGATACCTGAAGATGCTAGCTGCTGACGTAGTTTCGCCTCTTGAACATCCATGTAATAACCAATACCACCACCTAGTGCAGCACCAGATGCCGCACCAATAAGTGCACCTTTACCACGATCATGCTTACTTGAAGATGCCACACCAATTGCCGCACCCGCTAATGCACCAATAATTGATCCGCTAGTGCCTTTCGCTGTTTGGCTTTCACCCGTGTAAGGATTCACCGTTGAACAACCAGCAAGAGTCACTGCTGCAACAACAGAAATTACTGCTGCTCTCACCCATGTTTTTGACGCCATCACTTGATTTTGAGCCATTTAATTAAAATACCTATGTTATTGATATACATATTGCACATCGAATAAAACTCAATGAATATTTATACCCACGAGCTATTTGTTAACGCTATTGTAGTCAACCATTGTATTTACGCTATCAAAATAATGTCAAATACCTTCTCAGCTCTCGCCATTGATACCGTTATATTAAGGAATTTTCTTTAATCTCGACTTAGATGGATAAAAAACACTCACTTCCCCTACTCGGCTATGGATAGGCAAGGTATACTGGATAATTACTCTATTTAATCCACTAATCTCGCGAAGCTGACAATGCAGAAATACGATATTAAAACCTTTCAGGGCATGATCCTCGCGCTGCAGGATTACTGGGGCCAACAAGGCTGTACTATTGTGCAACCTCTTGACATGGAAGTAGGCGCGGGCACCTCGCACCCAATGACATGTCTACGAGCTCTAGGTCCAGAACCAATTGCAGCAGCGTATGTACAACCATCTCGCCGTCCAACTGACGGTCGTTACGGTGAAAACCCTAACCGTCTTCAGCACTACTACCAGTTCCAAGTAATGCTTAAGCCGTCTCCAGATAATATTCAGGAACTTTACCTAGGCTCATTAGAAGTACTGGGTGTTGATACCAAAGTACATGACATCCGTTTTGTAGAAGACAACTGGGAAAACCCAACTTTGGGTGCTTGGGGTCTTGGCTGGGAAGTTTGGCTTAACGGTATGGAAGTAACGCAGTTCACTTACTTCCAACAAGTTGGCGGCCTTGAGTGTAAACCTGTTACAGGTGAGATCACTTACGGTATTGAACGTCTAGCAATGTACATTCAAAACGTTGACTCAGTTTATGATTTAGTTTGGACCGATGGCCCACTAGGTAAAGTAACCTACGGTGACATCTTCCATCAAAATGAAGTTGAGCAATCAACTTACAACTTTGAACACGCTGATGTTGATTTCCTATTTACTTTCTTTGACCAGTGCGAGAAAGAATCACTGCAGCTATTAGCCCTTGAGCAACCACTGCCACTACCGGCTTACGAGCGTATTTTGAAAGCAGCACATGCTTTCAACCTACTTGATGCCCGTAAAGCAATCTCAGTGACAGAGCGTCAACGTTACATTCTACGTATTCGTAATGTAACCAAACAAGTCGCTGAAGCTTACTACGCATCACGTGAAGCACTAGGCTTCCCAATGTGTAAAAAAGATAAGTAAGGGATAGCCATGACAGATAAGAATTTCTTAATTGAGCTAGGTACTGAAGAATTGCCACCAAAGGCACTTCGCACTCTAGCTGAAGCATTTGCAGCCAACTTTGAAGCGGAGCTAAAAGCCGCTGACTTACCTCACCAAGGTATTAAGTGGTATGCGGCCCCACGTCGCCTAGCACTTAAAGTAACCGCACTTGCTGAAAACCAGCCTGATAAAGTTGTTGAAAAACGCGGCCCTGCAATTGCTGCTGCTTTTGATGCTGACGGTAATCCCACTAAAGCTGCTCAAGGCTGGGCACGTGGTAATGGCATTACGGTTGATCAAGCTGAGCGCATGGTTACCGATAAAGGTGAATGGTTACTGTTCAAGCAAGAAGTTAAAGGCCAACCAGCCCAAACATTACTGCCAGAACTAGTCGCTAACGCACTGGCTAAGCTACCGATCCCGCGCCCTATGCGCTGGGGCGATAAAGACACTCAATTTATTCGTCCAGTAAAAACACTGACGATGCTATTGGGTGATGAGCTAATTGAAGGCACTATTTTAGGTGTGGCTTCAGCACGTACTATTCGCGGTCACCGTTTCATGGGTGAAGCTGAATTTACTATCGACAATGCTGATCAATACCCTGCGATTCTAGAAGAGCGCGGTAAAGTAATGGCGGATTATGAAGCGCGTAAAGCGATCATTTTAGCTGATGCTCAAAAAGCAGCTCAAGCTGTCGGTGGTATCGCTGATCTAGAAGATGACCTTGTTGAAGAAGTTACCTCTCTGGTTGAATGGCCGGTTGTACTAACAGCTTCATTTGAAGAAGAGTTCCTAAAAGTACCTTCTGAAGCCTTGGTTTACACCATGAAAGGTGACCAGAAGTACTTCCCTGTTTACGATGCTGAAGGCAAACTAGTGCCTAAGTTCATCTTCGTATCTAACATTATCTCTAACGATCCAAGCCAAGTTATCTCGGGTAACGAGAAAGTGGTTCGTCCTCGTTTAGCAGATGCTGAGTTCTTCTTTAATACTGACCTTAAGAGCAAGTTAGTTGATCGCCTGCCTCAACTTGAGACAGCTATCTTCCAAAAGCAGCTTGGTACCATAAAAGACAAAACTGATCGCATCACTGAACTTGCAGGCTACATTGCTGACAAGATCGGCGCTGATGTCACTAACGCTAAACGCGCAGGTCTACTAGCGAAGTGTGATTTAATGACCTCAATGGTATTTGAGTTCACTGAAACACAAGGTGTGATGGGCATGCACTATGCACGTCATGACGGCGAAGCTGAAGATGTGGCACTAGCACTGAACGAGCAATACATGCCTCGTTTTGCGGGTGACCAACTCCCAAGCACTGGTGTATCTTCTGCAGTAGCAATGGCTGATAAACTAGATACTATCGTAGGTATCTTTGGTATTGGCCAAGCACCAAAAGGTAGCGACCCATTTGCATTGCGTCGTGCTTCTTTAGGTGTGTTACGTATCATCGTTGAAAACGGTTACGACTTAGACCTTGTTGACTTAGTTGCTAAAGCGCACTCATTGTTTGGTGACAAACTGACGAACGCTAACGTTGATTCTGATGTGATTGAATTCATGCTAGGTCGTTTCCGTGCATGGTATCAAGACGCAGGTTTCAGCATTGATGTTATTCAAGCTGTACTAGCAATGCACCCAACTCAACCGTCTGACTTTGATAAGCGTGTTAAAGCAGTAAGTCATTTCCGTGACTTAGATGCCGCTGAATCTCTAGCAGCAGCGAATAAACGTGTAGGTAATATTCTAGCTAAATTTAACGGTGAGCTACCAACGACGGTTGATAATAGCTTATTAGTTGAAGCGGCTGAAAAAGAGCTTGCAGCTAAAGTTGAAACAGTTGTTGCAACGCTAGCACCTGTCTTTGCTGCTGGCGATTACCAGCAAGCACTAACAGAGCTAGCATCACTACGCGAAGCGGTTGATGCGTTCTTTGATAACGTAATGGTGATGGCTGAAGACGAAAAGCTTAAAGTTAACCGTCTAGCACTACTGAACCTATTGCGTAACCAGTTCTTACAAGTAGCAGATATTTCATTACTGCAAAAGTAACTTTTAGCACTGGTTGATAATAATGACTAACCACGCTTCGGCGTGGTTTTTTTATGACTTGAATATTTAGGGTTTAACTTTGTTCCACGTGAAACATTCAACACAGCAGACCACCACTCGATGCACAAACTAAGGCTTTCGCTTCAAATCGCAATCAGGTATTTTGACTTATTCCCCGCCAGACATAGCGGGCTTTAAAAGTGCTAACATTGGCACTGACATCGAGGTCAATAGCACTATGGCATATTCTGTCTTTGGCGATAAATTCGCAGGTAATTCAGGCATTACCCAACTAATGCACGATCTAAATGATGGTCTAACTAACCCTGATGCCATCATGCTCGGCGGTGGTAACCCCGCTCAAATTCCAGCGATGGTCGACTATTTTAATCAGCTGCTAGGCGAAATGGCTGCAACTGGAGAGTTAACCGCATCAATCACCAACTACGATGGCCCGCAAGGAAAAGACCGCTTTATCACTGCTCTCGCAACACTTCTCAATCACCACTATGGTTGGGACATCTGTAGTGACAACATCACCCTGACTAATGGCAGTCAAAGTGCCTTCTTTAATTTATTTAATTTATTAGCTGGAAAATGTCAGGATGGCAGCCATAAAAAAATTCTGTTGCCGCTGTCGCCAGAATATATTGGTTATGCCGATGCAGGCCTTGAGCCAAATATGTTTATCTCTTACCAACCGACAATCAGTTTGTTAGATAATGGCCTGTTTAAATACCATATCGATTTTAGCCAGTTGGTTATTGATGACGGCATTGGTGCTATTTGCGCGTCGCGCCCAACCAACCCAACCGGTAATGTACTGACCGATGGCGAGATTAAACAACTCGATACTCTTGCCCAAGCGCACAATATTCCGCTGATTATCGATAATGCCTACGGCATGCCTTTCCCTGATATTATCTTTGCTGATGTAACTCCATTTTGGAACCACAATACCATCTTATGTATGAGCTTATCTAAACTGGGGTTACCCGGGATTCGCTGTGGTATCGTCATTGCTAAAAAAGAGATAATAACCGCGCTCACCAATATCAATGGCATTATCAATCTTGCTCCTGGCAGTTTAGGACCTGCGATTGCCGACAAATTAATTAGTCGTAATGACTTATTACGGCTAAGCCATGAAGTGATTCGCCCTTTTTATCAGCGTAAAGCACAATATGCCGTGAGTTTATTACAGCACTATATTACCGACCCACGGTTTCGAATCCATAAGCCTGAAGGGGCAATATTCCTATGGCTGTGGTGTGATGAATTACCGATCACCACTAAAGAGCTCTATCAACGCTTAAAAGCCCGCGGCGTGTTGATAGTCCCTGGCGAATATTTCTTTATTGGTTTAGAGCAACCGTGGCAACATAGTCAGCAATGTTTACGCATGAATTATGTTCAAAGTGATGAGCAAATGGAGCAAGGGATAAAGATAATTGCTGAAGAGATAATGCGAGCTTATGCTGCGGGCTAACGCAACCCTCCCCTATTACTATTTAGATAAAATACAATTTAGATAACAAATATTACCCATAAAAAAACGCCGCTAATAATAGCGGCGCTTTTATAAGTATTAACCTAACAACAAACTAGACGTCAAGGTTAGCAACTTTTAGTGCGTTTTCTTCAATGAAGTTACGACGCGGTTCAACCTGATCACCCATCAAACAAGTAAACAATTCATCAGCAGCAACAGCATCATTAATGGTTACTTGCAGCATACGACGTACATCAGGATCCATGGTTGTTTCCCACAACTGGTTCGGGTTCATTTCACCCAAACCTTTATAGCGTTGTAAAGATAAGCCACGACGTGATTCTTTGTTTAGCCACTCAAGCACTTCTTTAAAGCTTGAAACCGGTTGTTTACGCTCACCACGTTGAACAAAAGCAGTCTCATCTAATAAGCCATCAAGTGCTTCTGAAAGATCAGCTAATTTAGCGTACTCTTTTGAATTCAGTAGATCGAAGCTTAATGGGTACTCATGATCAACACCGTGAGTACGTACCACAATCTTAGGTATGAAGACATTGTTCTCTTCATCACGTAAGATTTCAAACGTAAACTGGCTTTCACCTGATTGCTTTGCATTTAGTGCTGCAATAAGGTGAGTTAACCATGCTTCAACTTGCGCGCTATCAGCTAGCATTTCAATACTTAAACGAGGTTGATAAACTAACTCATTCAGCATTAATGCTGGGTAACGACGACTCATACGTTCGATCAGTTTCATCGCACCATTGTATTGCGTCACTAGCGTTTCAAGTGCCATACCCGTCATCGCTGGCGCACCATCATTAGCAAACAAAGAAGCGTTATCCAGTGCCAATGATGTTTGGTACTGGTTCATCTCTTCGTCATCTTTAATGTATTGCTCTTGTTTACCTTTCTTCACTTTGTAAAGTGGTGGCTGAGCAATATAGATGTGGCCACGCTCAATAAGCTCTGGCATTTGACGATAGAAGAAGGTCAATAGTAACGTACGAATGTGCGAACCATCGACATCGGCATCGGTCATGATGATGATATTGTGGTAACGCAATTTATCTGGGTTGTACTCGTCACGACCAATACCACAACCCATAGCTGTGATCAGGGTTGCCACTTCTTGTGAAGATAGCATCTTGTCGAAACGGGCTTTTTCAACGTTTAGGATTTTACCTTTTAGTGGCAGAATCGCTTGGTTTTTACGGTTACGCCCCTGCTTGGCTGAACCGCCAGCAGAGTCCCCTTCCACAATGTAAAGTTCAGACAATGCAGGATCTTTTTCCTGACAGTCAGCAAGTTTACCTGGAAGACCCGCTAAATCTAATGCGCCTTTACGACGAGTCATTTCACGTGCTTTACGCGCCGCTTCACGCGCACGAGAGGCATCGATAATTTTAGTACAAATGATCTTTGCATCAGCCGGACTTTCTAATAAGAACTCGGCAAACTTCTCGTTCATTGCTGATTCAACTGCGCTCTTCACTTCGCTTGAAACCAATTTATCTTTGGTTTGGCTAGAGAACTTAGGATCAGGTACTTTTACCGAAACAACAGCAACTAAACCTTCACGAGCATCATCACCTGAAGTTGCAGCTTTGGCTTTCTTTGAGTAACCTTCTTTATCCATAAATGAATTAAGAGTACGCGTTAAAGCGCCACGGAAACCCGCTAAGTGGGTACCACCATCACGTTGAGGGATGTTGTTAGTAAAGCAGTAAACGCCTTCTTGGAAACCGTCATTCCACTGCATTGCCACTTCAACGGTAATACCGTCTTCACGCTCACTATCAAAGTGAAATACTTTCTGGTGAATCGGTGTCTTGTTGCGGTTCAAGTGTTCTACAAACGCGCGAATACCACCTTCATACATAAAGTGATCTTGCTTACCTTCTTCACGCTCATCAATTAACTTGATAGAAACACCAGAGTTCAAGAATGATAATTCACGAAGACGTTTAGCTAAAATTTCGTAATGAAATTCAATATTGTTGGTAAAAGTTTCTTCGCTTGGCCAGAAACGTAAACGGGTACCCGTTTTATCAGTATCACCCACAACAGCCAATGGTGCATCTGGCACACCGTGTTGGTAAGTTTGCTGGTGAATATGACCTTTACGATTGATGGTTAACTCAACTTTTTCAGACAAGGCGTTTACAACCGAAACACCTACGCCGTGAAGGCCACCAGACACTTTGTAAGAATTATCATCAAACTTACCACCAGCGTGGAGTACCGTCATGATAACTTCGGCTGCTGACACACCTTCTTCTTCGTGAAGTTCAGTCGGAATACCACGACCATCATCGCTTACCGAAACCGAACCATCTTCGTGGATCGTTACAATGATATCTTCACAGTGACCTGCAAGAGCCTCATCGATAGAGTTATCGACAACCTCAAAAACCATGTGGTGCAAGCCAGTACCATCATCAGTATCACCGATGTACATTCCTGGGCGCTTACGTACCGCATCGAGGCCTTTAAGCACCTTAATGCTTGATGAATCGTAATTGTTGGACATTGAGTTACTCTCGCTTTAATTATCCTGTGTTATCTTACCGTGTTCAACCATGAACAACTTACCATTTTCATCAAGCATATCAACCACTTGCTCGCGACTAATAGCACTAATGAACACTTGGGCGTTAGTTTCCTTTAATCGCTGCGCAAGCAACGCTCGCCTATGGCTATCCAATTCGGAAGCAAAATCATCAATTAGGTAAATACACTGTTTGCCGGTGGTCTCGGTTAGATGTAAACCTTGCGCTAAACGCAATGCGCACACCATTAACTTTAACTGACCGCGGGACAATACGTCCTCAACCGGTGTTCCAGCAACTTTGATCCGTAAATCAGCCTTATGGGGCCCACTTACGGTATAGCCAAGCTGACAGTCACGTTCAAAATTACGTTGTAGCAGCTCAGCATACGGTGTCTCTTTTTCCCAGCCGCGGTAAAAACCGAGCTGAATATCAAACTCAGGTAAAAACACCTGGCATATCTCAGCCGCTTTGATTTTAACGGCATTAATATAGTCTTGGCGCCACACACTAATTTGCTCAGCAAGTAATGCGAGTTCTTGATCCCAATAGCTGAGTTCACGATAACTACGCGCTTGCTTTAATAATGCATTACGCTGTTTCGTCAGTCTTTTTAAGCGGCTCCATGCATTATAGAACTTTGGTTCAACATGAAACACACCCCAATCAATAAAAGCCCGTCGAAATTTAGGTCCGCCAATTAATAAATCGAACCCTTCAGGAGTAATTAACTGTAGTGGCAAAATTTGCGCAAGTTGAGCGAGCTTTTGATTGCCCTCTCCACCAATTTTAACTTCAGTACTGCCATCGCGCTGTTTACTGATCCCCACTGGTAAAGTGAGGTCATTATTATCGGTAACTCGACCATGAATAAATAGCTGTTGCTGTTCATGGCGAATCACTCGACTGGTTAAATGGCTGCGGAATGAACGTCCGTGCCCTAAATAATGAATTGCTTCAAGGACACTGGTCTTACCGCTACCATTCGCGCCAACTAAAAAATTAAACCCGCTGGCTAACGCAATATCACACTGAGCAATATTACGAAAATCCTGCACCAATAATCGAGTAAGTGCCATAATTACAATCTAATTGGCATTACTACATACATGGCTTCATCATTGGTGGCATCTTCAATTAATGACGGTGCATTGGCATCTGATAATGACAACCGTACTTGATCACACTTAAGGGTGTTCAAAACATCAAGTACATAGCTAACATTGAAACCAATCTCTAAGCTGTCACCCTCATAATCAACATCAAGAAACTCTTCCGCTTCTTCCTGTTCCGGGTTATTGGCTGTGATCCGCATTTCACCATTAGATAAACCAACTCTAACACCACGGAATTTTTCATTGGATAAAATAGCCGCTCGCGCAAATGCTTTACGCATCTCATCACAATTTGCTTCAACAAATTTAGTGCTATTTTGTGGCATTACACGACGATAATCAGGGAAACGACCATCAACGAGCTTAGAGGTAAACACAAAATTACCCACTGTCGCACGTAAATTTGAATGACCAATTTGAATATTGACTAAGGCTTCAGGGTTATCAAACAACCGCACCAATTCAAGTACCCCTTTACGCGGTACAATAATTTGTTTGGTTGGTAAATCATGACCAGTATTAATCGCACATACCGCCATACGGTGACCATCAGTTGCGACAGAACGCAAATGTTGACCATCGGTTTCAAATAACATCCCGTTTAAGTAGTAACGCACATCTTGGTTTGCCATTGAAAACTGGGTACTGTCGATCAGTTGGCGCATACGCCCTTGCTCAAGGGTAAACTCAACCTCACTTTGCCAATCTTCAATATTGGGAAAATCAGCTGCAGGTAAGGTTGTTAATGTATAGCGACTACGCCCAGAGCGAATTAAAACGCGATCACCTTCATAGATAACCGCAATAGTGGCGCTATCAGGCAAACCACGGCAAATATCTAAAAATTTACGTGACGGTACTGTTACTGCACCAGCTTCAAAGTCGCCTTCTAATGCAATCTTCGCGATCAATTCGACTTCAAGATCTGTACCTGTCATCGATAAACAGCCATTCTCAACTTGCAGCAGAATGTTACCTAGAATCGGTAATGACGGACGACCACCTAATGCACCAGTTACCTGTTGCAAAGGTTTTAATAAATGTTCACGTTCAACAGTAAATTTCATATTAAGACGACAACGTTCTAATTAGGTTTGAATAATCTTCTTTAATATCGTGGCTTTCTTCACGTAACTGCTCGATCTTACGACAAGCATGGAGCACGGTAGTGTGATCGCGACCGCCAAAGGCATCGCCAATCTCAGGAAGACTGTGGTTTGTCAGCTCTTTCGCCAGTGCCATCGCCATTTGACGTGGACGAGCAACACTACGAGAACGACGCTTAGACAGCATATCTGCCATCTTTATTTTATAATATTCAGCAACCGTCTTCTGAATATTATCAATAGTTACCAACTTTTCTTGTAATGCAAGTAAGTCGCGCAACGCTTCACGCACAAAATCAATCGTAATTGCACGACCAGTAAAATTAGCATTGGCAATAACGCGATTCAATGCCCCTTCTAACTCTCGCACATTAGAACGTAAGCGCTTAGCGATAAAGAACGCGACTTCATCAGCCAGTCGAATGTTATGATCTTCGGCTTTCTTCATTAGAATAGCAACGCGAGTTTCAAGCTCAGGCGGTTCAATCGCTACCGTTAATCCCCAGCCAAAACGCGATTTTAAGCGATCCTCTACCCCGTTAATTTCACGCGGGTAACGATCGGAAGTAAGAATAATTTGTTGATTACCTTCTAATAACGCATTAAAGGTATGAAAAAATTCTTCTTGTGAACGTTCTTTATTAGCAAAAAATTGAATGTCATCAATCAATAATGCATCGACACTGCGGTAATAACGCTTAAATTCTTCAATAGCGTTATTTTGCAGTGCTTTCACCATATCTTGCACAAAACGTTCTGAATGCATGTAAACCACTTTAGCATTGGGCTTACGATTAGCGATTGCATTACCAACGGCATGCAATAAGTGCGTTTTACCTAAACCAGTACCACCATATAAAAATAATGGGTTATACGCCGCACCTGGGTTATCAGATACCTGACGACATGCAGCAAGACCTAACTGGTTCGATTTACCTTCAACAAAATTATTAAAATTATGCTTAGGATTTACATTTGAACGATAGCCCCCTGGCGATTCAGCTTGTACCGGTGACGGTGCCGGCTCGTAATGCACAGGCTCAGGCTCTGTACGCGGTTTTGATTGTGGCAAGGTAAATACTGGTGGTGCAACATGTTGTGGCGGTGCAGCAACAGGTTTACTACCAACTTCAAACCGTAGGCTCGGCGCATCAGCACCGCAGAATTCATTCAGCAGCCGATTAATGTTATTAAGATATTTATCGCGCACCCAATCTAATACAAATCGATTAGGGGCAAATAATGTCAAGGTATGATCATTTAATTCAGCCTGAAGCGGACGCAGCCACATACTGAATTCTGTCGCAGGGAGTTCTTCCTGAAGGCGTTGAAGGCACTGCAACCATAGCGAAGATGACAAGGTAGACTCCACACTGAATAAACAAAACATAAAAGGAGGATAATTTTATACGTGCTGAACAAGGATCACCAGTAAAGAGATCGCAGATCCAGTGAATAAGATCGAACTTATGCACATGGATCGCACAATAAAATGCAAGATCAGCACAATTTAACCTACCTTTACCCACAGCTATATTAACACATCAATCACAAATATAAGTCGCTCATTCCCCGTTTAATGCTGTTTTTGCTTAATAATGTCCATTTAATCATCATCAATTATCATCCACAGAGAAAACTCATCGTTGTGGGTAACCTTTCTATGCCAAATACACGCTTTCTGTATGCCGAAAAAAGCATGATATTGAAGCACAATATGTCATTAGCCAAACAAATGGTTATTTCAAATAACTGTTAATTATTATCTTTATCATTTAATACCAAGGTAGGATTGCTTCACCAAATAAATCGCTATCAAGGTAAGGAATGTACCGAATGAAAAACTGGATAAAACCTCTTGTGATTGCAAGTACACTGCTTGCTTGTACAACGACGAGTGTCATGGCTGCAACCACAGTAAAAGTGGGCATGTCTGGTCGTTATTTTCCATTCACGTTTGTTAGTAAAGATAAATTACAGGGGTTTGAAGTCGACCTATGGAATGAAATTGGCAAACGTAACGATTATCAGGTTGAGTTTGTTACCGCGAGTTTTTCAGGTTTATTTGGTCAACTAGAAACAGGTCGAATTGATACTATTTCTAACCAAATTACCATTACTCCTGCTCGCCAAGCCAAATTTTTATTCAGCCAACCTTATGTTATTGACGGTGCGCAACTTGTGGTTCGTAAAGGTAATACTAGTATCCAATCAACAGCGAACTTAAATGACAAAACAGTTGGCGTTAACCTTGGTTCAAACTACGAGCAATTACTGCGTAATTTACCCAATGCCAATGATATTAATATCAAAACTTATGACAGTGGTATTGAGCAAGATGTCGCGTTAGGCCGCACAGATGCCTTTGTGATGGATCGTTTATCATCGCTAGCGATCATTAATAGTAAACCACTGCCGTTACAATTAGCGGGTAAACCCTTTGCCACCATCGAAAATGCATGGCCATTTTTAAACAATGCTAAAGGTGAATTATTACAACAACAAGTGAATCAGGCATTAACGGCGATGCGTGATGACGGTACCTTAAAAGCAATCTCAACCAAGTGGTTCCATAGCGATATCACTCAATAATCCTCACTCCACCATTGATAATAATTGTCACTGGTGGAGCCAGATTCCCCCTGCTTAATCAGTAAAACGGATCACCATTATGGGTTTTGATTTTAATTATATGTTGTCGTTGATGCCTATTTTGTTGAAATACCTACCAACAACATTATCTATGGCTGCACTTGGGGCTGTTTTTGCGCTAATACTTGGCTTAATTCTCGCTTTAATTCGTATTTATCAGCTACCAGTTCTAAACGCGCTGACGCAACTTTATATCAGTTTTTTTCGCGGTACACCGTTACTGGTGCAGCTATTTTTACTCTATTACGGCTTACCACAAGTGATGCCAAGCTTGGTAGGATTAGATGCCTTTAGCGCTGCAGTGATCGGCCTTAGCCTCCATTTTGCCGCTTACATGGCAGAAAGTATTCGCGCCGCCATTATTGGCGTAGATCGTAGCCAACGAGAAGCCAGCTTAGCGATTGGTATGACAGAATCGCAAACCATGCGTCGAATTATATTGCCGCAAGCCACCCGTATCGCATTACCGTCATTGATGAATTATTTTATTGATATGATCAAATCGACCTCACTTGCTTTCACGCTTGGAGTGCCGGAAATCATGGCAAAAGCACAAATGGAAGCCTCATCAAGTTTCAAGTTTTTTGAAGCGTTCCTTGCTGTGGCAATAATATACTGGGCTGTAGTGATAGTGCTTACTCGCTTACAACAGCTAGCTGAAACACGTTTAGACAGGGCCTATGTACGATGATAAACATAAAAAAACTTACTAAGCGCTTTGGTGAACACACAGTTTTTAACGATCTCGATCTGCAGATTAACCAAGGCGAAATCGTGGCGATTATTGGTCCATCAGGAACAGGAAAATCAACTTTTTTGCGTTGCCTTAATTACCTTGATAGTGCTAATAGCGGCACCATCGCTATTAATGATGTCGAGGTTAATTGCCAGCAACCTAAAAAAAGTGACATTTTAGCTCTGCGACGCCAAACCGGGTTTGTATTTCAAAATTACGCTTTATTTAATCACCTCACCGCCGAACAAAATATCAGTGAGGGACTAAAGGTAGTTAAAGGACTCGACAGTCAACAAGCACAACAGCGAGCACTGAGTATTCTGACCGATATTGGCTTAGCCGATAAAGCCAATCAATACCCTGCAGCCCTTTCAGGTGGTCAACAACAGCGAGTGGGTATTGGTCGTGCAATGGCGTTAGAGGCTGAATTACTTTTACTGGATGAACCCACTTCAGCGCTGGATCCTGTGTGGGTAAATGAAGTGCTAAACTTGATCAAACAATTGGCACAACAGCAACAAACCATGTTGATCGTCACCCATGAATTACAGTTTGCACGCGAAGTCGCTGACAGAGTGATCTTCATGGCCGACGGTCAATTTGTAGAGCAAGGACCGCCACAGCAGATCTTTAATCACCCTAACGATCCGCGACTAAAGGCTTTTTTGACTCAAATAGGGATCCAATAAGGATCCTTGAACTTCGCGCTATAAAACGTATAATGCAGCGCCCGTCATTAGATGTGGGTATAATTATTGACTCTTTGTTAGTCAGTGATTACAATTCCGCCTCTTTGTTCGTGGTAATTGTCCAATTATGGCCAATTACATCTAACAAACTTAAAAACTGATCAGTTAATTTAAGGTAAAACCATGAAACGCACATTCCAACCTTCTGTTCTTAAGCGTAAGCGTAGTCACGGCTTCCGTGCTCGTATGGCAACTAAGAACGGTCGTGCAACAATCAATGCACGTCGCGCTAAAGGCCGTAAGCGTCTTTCTAAGTAATCATCGACGATTATTTTGAATAAGTACGCTTTTTCTCGGGAGTTACGTTTGTTAACTCCCGAACATTACAAAACTGTCTTCCAGCAAGCTCATCGTGCTGGCTCTCCTCACTTGACTATTCTTGCCCGTTCTAACGAATTCGACCACCCCCGTCTCGGTCTGGCTGTTCCTAAAAAACAGATTAAAACTGCTGTCGACAGAAACCGCTTCAAACGCGTTGTTCGCGAAAGTTTCCGTTTAAAACAACATCAGCTTCCAGCCTGTGACTTCGTAGTCATCGCTAAGAAATCAGCCAATGATTTGAGTAACGAAGAACTATTTACGTTGTTAGATAAGTTATGGCATCGCCTGTCTCGCCCGTCGCGTGGCTAGTCGTAAGACTAGTCCGCTTTTACCAACTGGCAATCAGCCCGCTTCTTGGGCCACGCTGTCGGTTCACCCCTACATGTTCTCAATATGCGATCGAAGCTGTAAAAACGCATGGAGCGCGAAAAGGTTGTTGGTTAGCGGCGAAACGTCTATTAAAATGTCACCCTTTAAATGACGGTGGTTACGACCCCGTTCCGCCAACCAAGCATAACGACAGAGAACATTAACCATGGGTTCCCAACGTAATATTCTGTTAATTGCCCTACTGTTTGTCTCATTCTTGCTATTTCAGCAATGGCATGGCGACAAGAACCAGCAACCAACGAAGCCGGGTGTAGCGCAACAAGTCAATAACAATAGTGGTATTCCATCACACTCAAGTGACAACCAACCACTGACTGACCAGAAAACTTCAACTAACTTAATTACCATTAAAACGGATGTACTGGAATTAACAGTCGACACGCTTGGTGGTGATGTTATTAATGCAAAACTACTTAAATACGACAATACTCTCGGTTCTAAAGACCCGTATGTTTTATTAAGTGACACTGATGGCCGTGATTATATCGCGCAATCTGGCTTAATTGGCACTAACGGTTCTGATTCACAAACTCATGGCCGCGCACAATACGCCGTGACTGCAAAAAGCTTTGTGATGGCACCGGATCAAAACGAACTACGTGTACCAATGACATTTACTAAAAATGGCATTAGCTACATTAAAACATTCGTTTTCAAGCGCAACGATTATGCGGTTAACGTTGACTACACTGTCGACAACAAAACTGACAAAGCAGCAACCGTACAAATGTACGCGCAGCTTCGTCACCGTCTAGAAAGCAAAACAGGCGGCGGTATTCAAGGCATGGCAATGCACACCTACAACGGTGCGGCATACTCAGCTAACGATACTAAGTACAAAAAATACAGTTTTGATGACATCAAAGAGAAGAACCTTAACCAGTCAGCAAATGACGGCTGGGTTGCGATTATGGAGAACTACTTCGTATCTGCATGGATCCCTCGTGATGGCGCAGATCAGACATCTCAAGTCTACAGCAGTGATAATAACGGTGTAGGTTACATCGGTGTACGTATGCCGTTAGAGACTGTTGCTCCTGGTCAAACAAAAGAAATCAAAGCAACACTTTGGCTTGGTCCTAAGTTGCAAAAAGAAATGGCAGCAACCGCAACTAACCTAAACCTAACGGTTGATTACGGTTGGTTATGGTTCATTGCAAGTCCATTGCATAAATTGCTTTCTTTCATTCACGGTATTGTAGGTAACTGGGGTGTAGCAATTATCATCCTAACGCTAATTGTTCGTGGTGCAATGTACCCACTAACAAAAGCGCAGTACACCTCAATGGCGAAAATGCGCATGCTACAGCCTAAGATTCAGGCTATGCGTGAGCGTTTAGGTGATGACCGTCAACGTCAAAGCCAAGAAATGATGGAGCTGTACAAAAAAGAGAAAGTAAACCCACTTGGTGGTTGTTTACCTATCATGCTACAGATGCCAATTTTCATTGCACTGTACTGGGCACTAATGGGATCAGTTGAATTGCGTCATGCGCCATTCTTCGGTTGGATTCAGGATCTATCAGCACAAGACCCGTACTACATCCTGCCTGTTCTTATGGGTGTATCAATGTTCCTGATTCAGAAGAACAGCCCATCGACAGTAACGGATCCAATGCAGCAGAAAATCATGACCTTTATGCCGGTTATGTTTACTTTCTTCTTCTTATGGTTCCCATCAGGTCTAGTGTTGTACTGGTTAGTATCAAACATTGTGACTCTGATTCAACAGACTATTATTTTCCGCGCGTTGGAAAAGAAAGGTTTACACAGCAAAGCTAAATAAGCGCTGCCTGTGAATAAAAGGCGACCTTAGGGTCGCCTTTTTTTATGGGGCAGATTAGGCGTAAACCCTCACAGTGGTTTACAATCATCAAGTCATTTTAAAGCAAAGCCAAGGTTATGAATCAACATATCGATACTATCGTTGCACAAGCAACACCACCGGGCCGTGGCGGCGTCGGCATCATTCGCGTTTCAGGTCCTAAAGCGAAAGAAGTAGCCCTTGCCGTTGCTGGTCGTGAGTTAAAAACCCGTTACGCTGAATATCTGCCATTTAAAAATGAAGATGGTACCGCGCTTGATCAGGGGATCGCGCTGTTTTTTAAAGGCCCTAATTCATTTACCGGCGAAGATGTATTAGAACTCCAAGGTCACGGTGGCCCAGTATTAATGGATATGATGATCCGTCGTATTCTTAATATTGATGGTATTCGTCCAGCGCGTCCAGGTGAGTTCTCTGAACGTGCGTTTATGAACGATAAGCTTGATTTAGCCCAAGCAGAAGCCATTGCTGATTTAATTGATGCTAGCTCAGAAGAAGCCGCCAAAAGCGCCTTTAAATCACTACAAGGTGTATTCTCAAACAAAGTAAATGAACTAGTTGAAGCCTTAATTCATTTACGTATTTTTGTCGAAGCAGCCATTGATTTCCCTGAAGAAGAAATTGATTTTCTATCTGACGGTAAAGTCAGTGGTGATCTCAATAACATCATGGCTCGCTTAGCAGATGTACGTAAACAAGCCAATCAAGGCGCGATCATGCGTGAAGGCATGAAAGTGGTGATTGCAGGTCGCCCTAATGCAGGTAAATCAAGCCTACTCAACGCATTATCGGGTAAAGACAGTGCGATTGTGACCGATATTGCAGGTACTACTCGTGACGTATTACGTGAGCATATCCACATTGATGGAATGCCATTACACATCATTGATACCGCCGGCTTACGTGAAGCAACCGACGAAGTGGAACGCATTGGTATTGAACGCGCATGGGCTGAAATTGAACATGCCGATCGGGTGTTATTCATGGTTGATAGCACCACCACTGACGCCACCGATCCTAAAGAAATTTGGCCCGACTTTATTGAGCGCCTACCTGCTGATATGGGTCTAACTGTCATTCGCAATAAAACAGAGTTAACGGGTGAACCAGCCGGTATCTGTCATGTTAATAATCCAACCTTAATTCGCCTTTCTGCGCGTACAGGTGAAGGTGTCGACGACTTACGTGAACATCTAAAGCAATGTATGGGATTTGCAGGTACGACCGAGGGCGGCTTTATGGCGCGTCGTCGTCACTTAGATGCGCTAGAGCGTGCTGCTGAACATTTAGAGATCGGTAAACAACAACTTGAAGGTTTTATGGCGGGTGAAATTCTAGCTGAAGAATTACGCCTTGCTCAACAACACTTAAGTGAGATCACCGGTGAGTTTACCTCGGATGATTTACTTGGACGTATCTTTACTTCATTCTGCATTGGTAAGTAACTACTAACATTGCACTTGCATTGATGGTTACGCTAAAAAAACGTCACATACTATTGATATGTGACGTTTTTTATTATTTTTTAGATTCAGGCTTAGGATAATTTATACTGATATATTCCGGCTCTTCAATCCCAGTCTGTTGATTAAGTACTCGCGTTAACGCAAACAAATAGTTAACTAACAAATTACTGAATCTTGGCAATGTTGGTGATATTTTTTTCCCTGCAGTATCGACTTTAACTAATTGTCTTACCACCTTTTTAGCCAAACTTCGGCATTGGTGTAACTGCACCACCGCCCCCACCCCTCGCGGTAATACAAACCGTTTATTACTATCTGTTACTTGATCGCGAAAGTAATGATAATCCGCTTTCAGCTTACCAATATCAGTCTCAAAAATACCGCATTTACCTCGAATTGAACCATTCAAATGAAAAATTCGTGGTTGCAGCCAGATTAATGATTGTTGTATTTCCCCATCGTCTAACTGTGAGATCACCAAGCCAATATAGGTACATAATTCATCGGTAAGAATTTCAAAATCGCACAAGGGTGAATCTTCAAAAATAAACGGATAAGCGAGTTCATCAATATCGCCAGAAAACTTTAATACCATGACTTTATTCATCCTTACCAAATATGGCTAATTCTACCAGTAGACTGTCATTGACAGCGTTCCAAAAATCACTAACTATGTTCGCAAATTTTGCTTGCTAGGGATGTTGCAAGCTCACCATCTACGACGTATGGAAAATTATGTACCGACTATGTAAATATTTATTTTTTATTGGCTGTTTATGCAGTAGTTCAATCAGCTTTGGAGCTGAAACCATCTACCCAATAACAGTTATTGATGCCAGTAATCAAGCGGTTACATTGAAGAAAATGCCGACTCGAGTCGACTCTAAAAGCATGTTTAGCGATCAAGTTATCATGGCGCTACTACCACTCCAAAATATCACCAGTTTAAGCCGCTTAAGTAAGGATGCTACTTACTCAATTATTGCCAATAAAATTCCAGCCACCCTACCGTTACGTGATCTTAATGTCGAACGTATTATTGCCGAGCACCCAGATTTAGTCTTGGTCGCCAGTTGGAGTGATAGCCCTAAAATAGCTCAACTGCGAGCAGCGGGTATTACAGTATTTGTAATAAAAACGGTTTATAGCCTTAAAAACATCGAAAAAAACATTTTATTAGTCGGTAAACTAGTTAATCAAAATACTGCCGCAGCAGCGTTAGTTGAAACAATGCAACAAAAGCTTAAACAACAGGTTATCGTTCCCAAACAGCCGCTAACCGCGATTGAATACACTCCGTGGGGAGCATCCAGTAACCATAATTCGACTATCAATACCATTATTAGTCAAGCTCAACTCAAAAATGTCATAGCGTATACCAGCGGCGATAAATTTGGCCAAGTGCCGATAGCTAAAGAGCAACTATTAGTGCTCAATCCAGATGTAATTATTATACCAGGAGTGGACAATGATGGTTTTAAGCAACAGTTACTCCATGATCCAGCCCTGCAAACGTTAACAGCTATTCGTGATCGCCGTGTGATCAGCTTGCCACATTCACTGCGTTCAACTGATAGCCAATACATTGCCGACGCTATCATCTACCTTAATCATAAGGTTTATAAGCCCCATGCTCAGTCATCAATACATTAAACCGCTACAAGGTATTACGGCATTAATCGGATTATTACTGCTGTTAATTATTTACCTTAGTCTCGGCTCTGTCTCTATTCCCATTGATGACATTTTTGCCATGTTCAACAGCTATATTCATGGTGGTGAGGCATTAGCCCAACAACAATATCCTCTCGCCTCGGCGATCATATTACAGATCCGCTTACCGCGTGCTTGTGCCGCCATATTGGCTGGTAGTGCACTGGCCTTAGCAGGTGCCTGTAGCCAAGGCTTATTTAGAAATCCCCTTGCTAGTCCCGATATCTTAGGTATTAGTGCTGGTAGTAGTTTTGCTGCAGTGGTCGCAATAGTCAGTGGCTTAACCGTGGTCAATCCCGCCTTATTACCCGTCGTCACCGCAATAGGAGCTTTAATCACTGCCACTATCGTGTATTTGATTGCCCGTCAAACCCAACAGCATGGCTTATTCATCATTTTAGCGGGCTTGGCAGTATCAAGTTTATTAGGCGGGTTAACCATGGGAGTATTATTAACCGCACAACAATATGAAGTCAGTGAATTTGTATTCTGGACCATGGGTGGCCTAGATGCGCGAACTTGGCAGCAATTACTATGGCCAACCCCAATGATTATTATTACGGCATGGATATTGTTACGCCATGGACAAACATTAAACCTGCTCGCTTTAGGTGAACAAAATGCCCATGGCATGGGCGTCAATGTCGGTCACAGCCGCCGCTTATTATTGTTACTAACCACCTTACTTACTGCGATGGCAATTGCGGTAGCGGGTCCAATTGGCTTTATTGGCTTAATCGTCCCCCATTTAGCTCGACTCTTAGTAGGGCCCAATAATCGTATTTTATTGCCATTTTCAGCCTTATTTGGTGCAATGTTCCTCTTAGGGTGTGATCTTATTGCACGTACCGTTATTGCTCCCAACGAATTAAAAACCGGGATAATTACCGCGATTATTGGCGGGATCTATTTTATTATTCTATTAATTCGTAGCCAATATAAAGGATTACAATCATGATCCTACCACTTGTGATCGACCAATTAAGTTACCATCAAGGATCACAGCCGTTATTACAGAATATTAACTTTGCCATTAATCCTGGCGAATTAGTCGGTATTATTGGCCCTAACGGCGCAGGTAAAAGCACGCTGCTCAAATGTCTCAGCGGGTTTATGACACCCACCCATGGCAGTATTCGTTTATTTGATCAGCCTCTTAACAGCTATAGTCATCAACAACGAGCTCAACAATTAAGTTATTTACCTCAACACACAGAACCTGCATTTGGATTTGTAGTTAACGATATTATTTATTACGGTCATCACCAATCAGCCGCACTACCACAACATAAAATAAATAATATTATTAGTCAGTTACAAATAGAAGATCTCTTAAACAGACCCATCAATCAACTCTCAGGTGGCGAACAACAACGAGTGCATTTTGCCCGTTTATTAATTCAAAATGCAGCTATCATGCTACTTGATGAGCCAACAGCTAGCCTCGATATTGGTCATGAGTCATTATTACTTAATATTCTAAGCCACCATTGCCAACAAGGTAAAAGTGCCTTAATCGCCATTCACAACCTTAATACCGCGATCACATTTTGCGACCGCTTATTATTATTAGAACACGGCCAGCAAATTGCCTTTGATAGCCCTCAAAAGGTATTAACTCCGCAACAAATCACCGCACTTTATCATCACCACGTCAGTGTTACTCAGCATCCAGACAACCAAAAACTATTTATTTTACCGCAACGCCACTCGATCCCCTGAGCAAAGCGATCAACTATCAGATCACCCCAAATAACGATCATAAACCTGTGCAAACAACAAGGGGATCATGTGGGTAAGATCGTCCTTAATCAATACGCGTTCTTATCGTGACAATATTATAATGATCGTGTTAGCCATTATAATTACTGCTATTTAGTCAAAAATACCCACACTTTCTCCCACTTTCATCCCCATTATTAGCTGGTGGATAAAAATAATAGCCTTTCAGTGAATAAAACGGCCTTCATATACCATAAAGGCTATCTTTATAGGGTTTGATCTCAGTACAATATTCGCTAGGTATTTCGTTTGATGTCGATGATCCCATCAAAGCGCTCACTCTAAGGATAATTATGTCAACTATTACTCTGATCACAGGCAGCACTCTTGGTGGTGCTGAATATGTCGCCGATCATGTCGCTGAATTATTAACAGCACAAGGCCATCAAACCAATATCATCAATCAACCTCAACTTGAACAGCTGGATCAAGATTCTATTTGGTTGATTATTTGCTCTACTCACGGTGCTGGTGATTATCCAGATAACTTTGTTGCCTTTGCTAATGCACTTAGTGAGCAAAAACCCACGCTTGAGGCGTTGAAATTTGCCGTTATTGGGCTTGGAGACAGTAACTACGATACCTTTTGTGCAGCAGGCAAAAATATTGAGGCTTTATTAGTTCAATTAGGTGCAACGGCAATCGGTCAACGACTGGATATTGATGTATCAATGACACCGGTACCTGAAGAACCAGCAGAAATCTGGCTTGAAGAGTGGCAAAATTACCTTAACGGTTAAAAAACGGTCAATAGTTACTCAATTATTTATGTTCTTTAATAGTTTTTTCTGTGGATAACTATAGATCTAAACGGTGATCAACCCATAGTTATCCATTTAATAACTTATGTGGCCACAGAGCCCTGTGTATAAGTAGCTATTTTGATCCCAGCCTATCCTCTGGAAGATCCAAGCTACTCCACAGTAAATGATCTTCTTTAAATGCATGATCATAAGGATCATTTGACGGTTATCCACACGATCAGTGGATCCTAATAGTAGATCTAATAGAAGATCTCTTTAAAAAGATCTTATATATATTTAAACAATCAAAATGGCCGATCAAATGATCTTGATGAAAGATTCTCTCTTGCTAAGAAACAGGATAGAATGTCCGCCCTTTGCTCGAGTTAACTCACTGGCTATTTAAATACCTGAGGAAGTTTCATGTTTTACCAGGAAAAATTTGATGTCATCGTTGTGGGTGGCGGTCATGCCGGTACAGAAGCGGCACTGGCAGCAGCCCGAATGGGACAAAAAACCTTACTGTTGACCCATAATATCGATACGTTGGGCCAAATGTCGTGCAACCCAGCTATCGGCGGGATCGGGAAAGGACACCTGGTTAAAGAAGTTGATGCCCTTGGCGGCTTGATGGCACATGCCATCGATAAAGGCGGTATTCAATTCCGCACACTCAACTCTTCCAAAGGCCCAGCAGTACGGGCAACACGTGCACAAGCAGACCGTGCACTTTACAAAGCAGCAGTACGTAACGTATTAGAAAATCAGCCAAATTTGATGATTTTCCAGCAAGCTGTGACTGATCTTATTGTTGAAAATAATCGCGCAACAGGCGTGGTTACAGAAATGGGATTGAAATTCCATGCTAAAGCTGTGGTATTGACCGTAGGTACATTCCTTGGCGGCAAAATTCACATTGGCTTAGAAAATTATAGCGGTGGTCGTACGGGCGATCCGGCATCAAATGCCTTAGCTGATCGTCTACGTGAATTACCATTACGTGTTGATCGCTTGAAAACCGGTACTCCACCACGCATTGATGCGCGTAGTGTTGATTTTAGTGTGCTTGAAACTCAACACGGTGATAACCCAACCCCAACGTTTTCGTTCATGGGTAAGCAATCTGACCACCCGCGTCAAATTCCATGTTTTATTACTTACACCAATGAGCGTACTCATGAAGTGATTCGTAATAACCTTGATCGTAGTCCAATGTATGCCGGTGTGATTGAAGGTATTGGTCCGCGTTACTGCCCTTCAATTGAAGATAAAGTAATGCGTTTTGCGGATAAAAATAGCCACCAAATTTTCATTGAGCCTGAAGGCTTAACCACTAATGAACTTTATCCGAATGGTATTTCAACCAGCTTACCTTTTGACGTTCAAATGCAAATTGTTCGTTCAATGAAAGGCTTTGAAAATGCGACCATTATGCGTCCAGGTTATGCGATCGAGTATGATTTCTTTGATCCGCGCGACCTTAAGCAAACCTATGAAAATAAATACATTGATGGTTTATTCTTTGCGGGACAAATTAACGGTACTACTGGTTATGAAGAAGCTGCCGCACAAGGCCTAATGGCGGGTATGAACGCCGCTCTTCAAACCCAAGACAAAGAAGGTTGGAGTCCACGTCGCGATCAGGCTTATATGGGTGTATTGATTGATGACCTATCAACCATTGGTACTAAAGAACCTTACCGTATGTTCACGTCACGCGCGGAATACCGTTTGTTGTTACGTGAAGATAATGCTGATTTACGTTTAACCCCAATGGGGCGTGAATTAGGTCTAGTTGATGATGAACGCTGGGCGCGTTTCAATCAAAAATTAGAAAATATGGAACAAGAACGCCAGCGTTTGAAAGATATTTGGGTTAATCCTAATTCTGATCATATTGAAAGTTTAAATAAGATCCTGAAATCACCGATCGTGCGTGAAGCTAATGGCGAAGATCTTCTTCGTCGTCCTGAAGTGACTTATGAGCAATTAACCAATATTGAAACTTTTGCACCTGCACACGATGATATTGAAGCGCGTGAGCAAGTTGAAATTCAAATTAAATACCAAGGTTATATTGATCGTCAGCGTGACGAAGTAGAAAAATCATTACGTCATGAAACGACTAAACTACCGTTTGATCTTGATTATAGCTTGGTGAAAGGCTTATCAAATGAAGTGGTGATTAAGCTTAATGATGCTAAGCCAGAATCTGTCGGTATGGCATCTCGTATTTCAGGTATTACGCCAGCGGCAATTTCATTGCTATTGGTTTATTTGAAAAAACATGGCTTGCTTAAAAAAGGCGAATAAGGGTTAGATAATGAAACAACGTTTGATACAACTTATCGCTCAAACTGATCTTCAGGTCACAGAACAACAACTTGATCAATTGATCGGTTATGTGCAACTGCTGCACAAATGGAATAAAGCGTATAATCTGACTTCTGTGCGCGATCCGAATGAAATGTTAGTTAAACACATTATGGATAGTATTGTGGTGAGCCAATATTTAGACGGTGAACGTTACATTGATGTTGGTACGGGACCGGGGTTACCTGGCATTCCGTTAGCGATTATGTGCCCGAATAAATCATTTACGCTGCTTGATAGTTTAGGTAAACGAATTCGATTTATTCGCCAAGTGATCCATGAGCTAAAAATTACCAACGTGACTGCTGTTCAAAGTCGTGTTGAAGAATTTGATCCCGGCGAAGGGTTTGATGCGGTATTAAGCCGTGCTTTTGCCTCAATGTCTGACATGGTTAATTGGTGTCACCATTTACCGAAACAAGGTGGTCAATTCTTCGCTTTGAAAGGACAGTACAATCAAGATGAAGCTGCAGAGCTTCCAGAGTGGTGTACTGTTGTTGAAGTTAAATCGTTACAGGTTCCTGATCTCGAAGGCGAGCGTCATTTAGTTGTATTAACAGCCAAAGATTAATTGTTGAGGTTTTTGTGGGAAGAATCATAGCTGTTGCAAATCAGAAAGGTGGTGTTGGTAAAACAACATCGTGTGTCAATCTGGCTGCTTCATTGGCTGCTACTCAGCGTAAAATATTGGTGATCGATCTTGATCCTCAAGGTAACGCGACCATGGCCAGTGGCGTCGACAAATACCAAGTTGAAGCCAGCGCTTATGATCTTTTGGTTGATGAAACTCCTTTTAATCAAGTTGTTATTAACGAAACTACCGGTGGCTATCATTTGATAGCTGCCAATGGTGATGTTACTGCTGCTGAAATTAAATTAATGGAAGTGTTTGCTCGCGAAACGCGGCTACGCAATGCGTTAGCGTCTGTTCGTGATAATTACGATTATATTTTCATTGACTGTCCACCATCTTTAAACTTGTTAACTATCAATGCAATGACTGCTGCTGATTCGGTATTGGTACCAATGCAGTGTGAATATTTTGCTCTTGAAGGTTTAACGGCCTTGATGGATACCATCAGTAAGTTAACCGCCGTTGTTAACAGTGATCTTAAAATTGAAGGTTTGTTGCGTACCATGTTTGATCCTCGTAATCGACTTTCAAATGAGGTATCACAGCAGCTTAAAAAGCATTTTGGTGATAAAGTATATCGTACTGTTATTCCACGTAACGTGCGTCTTGCTGAGGCGCCAAGTCATGGTCGTCCTGCAATGTATTATGATAAATATTCTAGTGGTGCTAAGGCGTATTTAGCGTTGGCCGGTGAAATGATTCGCCGTGATGAATTAGCACTGCAAGCCACTCCGGTTGAAGCGTAAGGTTTTCCATGAATTTCAATAAAAGAGGCTTGGGCAAAGGCCTTGATGCCCTACTTGCCACCAGTAATGTTGCTCAAGCAAAGAAACAACAACATGATGAGCACGCCTCACAGCAAGCTGCTGTTGATGGTGAATTATGCCAAATTGCAGTGTCAGCATTGAGCTCTGGTCAATACCAGCCTCGTAAAACAATGGCTGCTGATGCGCTAACTGAATTAGCCGATTCGATTCGTGCTCAAGGTGTTATTCAGCCGATTGTTGTGCGTCGTATTGATAATCAACGGTATGAAATTATTGCTGGTGAGCGTCGTTGGCAAGCAGCACGTCAAGCTGGGTTACAAACTGTTCCTTGTATTATCAAAAACGTTGATGATCGTGCCACGGTTGCGATTGCGTTGATTGAGAATATTCAACGTGAAGATCTTAATGCCATCGAAGAAGCGCGTGCTTTAGAACGTTTGCAACAAGAATTTTCATTAACCCACCAGCAAGTTGCTGATGCTGTGGGTAAATCACGTGCTGCTGTTTCTAACTTACTACGTTTGAATCAATTGTCTGATGCCGTCAAACAATTGGTTGAACAAAAACAGTTAGAAATGGGTCACGCAAGGGCTTTATTAGCCTTAGATGAACAACAACAGTTAGCTACAGCACAAATAATCATCAATAAGTTGTTAACTGTGCGTGAGGCTGAAAAGCTAGTTAAAACACTATTAAATCCAACTGCCACGCCAGTCAAGTCGGCACCACAGCCACAAACTGTCGCATTACAATTAAGTTTGAGTGAGCGTTTTGGTACCAAAGTTGCCATTAATCAAAATAAAAATGGTAAAGGTAAAATTGTTATTAATTACGATCAACAAGATAAATTAGCGCAAATTCTTGCAATGCTAGGCCACGAACTGTGATCTGCTCGCGGTAATTTTTGATTAGACGATTACCCTGTGGTAGTTAAGTTATTTTGTTGTAAAATATAAATGTTTTTTTTGCTGCAATAAGATTGCATTCAATCTATTCAGTCGTATAATTTTCGCTGTATTTCCCGCACTTCTGTGTCGAGGAATGGACTCGAGGAACGAATACATGGTATCGGCGCTAGTGAAACCGGGACGCCAATTGGCAAAACGGTTGCTGTTACTACAATCTGGCGTCGTAGTAGCTACGGCATTAACGGCAGTCTTCGCTGTCAATGTTGACTGGGGAATATCTGCACTTATCGGTGGCGGCATTTTTGTAATCGCCAATACTGTATTTGCTATGTGTGCGTTTATGTTTAGTGGTGCCAGGAAGGCACGATTAGTCATGGCGTCATTTTATGGTGGAGAAGTGCTCAAAATCCTCATAACAGTCATCCTTTTTGCCGCAGCTTACCTGTATAAAGGGGTGGAACTTGTTCCCCTCCAACTAACCTATTTGCTGGTTCTTGGTATTAATATTTTTGGACCGGTTTTATTCATTAACAACAACAAATAGGATCAGTTATGGCTGCGCCAGGTGAAGCGCTAACGCCGTCAAGCTACATCACTCACCACCTTACTAACTTATCGACTGATAAGCTTGGTTTGGTGAGTGAAGGAAGTTTTTGGACGGTAAATATCGACAGCCTTGTTTTTTCTGTCCTGACCGGATTATTCTTTTTATGGGTATTCCGCAAGGTAGCAAAACAGGCGTCATCAGGAGTACCAAGTAAGTTACAATGTTTTGTTGAAATGGTAGTTGAATTCGTTGATACCAACGTTAAAGATACTTTCCATGGCCGCAATCCACTTGTTGCTCCGTTAGCACTAACCATTTTCTGTTGGATTTTACTGATGAACATCATGGACCTTGTGCCAATTGATTTTCTTCCGTATGCCGCACAAAGTGTTGGAATTCCTTATTTGAAAGTGGTTCCAAGTGCTGACGTTAACATCACTATGGCAATGGCGTTAGGTGTGTTTGCATTGATGATTTACTACAGCATCAAAGTGAAAGGTCTACTCGGCTTTGCAAAAGAACTGGCTCTTCACCCGTTCAATCACCCAATTATGATTCCGTTTAACTTACTGCTTGAAGTGGTATCGCTGATTGCGAAGCCAATTTCATTAGGTATGCGTTTATTCGGTAACATGTTTGCTGGTGAGGTGGTGTTTATCCTTATCGCGGCGTTGATGCCGTGGTGGGCTCAATGGCTAGGCTCGGTACCGTGGGCTATTTTCCACATCCTGGTCATTACAATTCAAGCATTCGTATTCATGATGTTAACTATTGTGTACCTGTCTCAGGCACATGAAGACAATCATTAACGATTATTTGTAACTTTTATATTTTTTATTGGCACTTTAGCCGACAACTATAAACTGGAGATAGTGATGGAAACTTTACTAAGCTTTTCTGCAATTGCCGTGGGCATCATTGTAGGTCTTGCTTCCCTTGGTACAGCGATCGGCTTCGCAATTCTTGGTGGTAAATTCCTTGAAGGCGCTGCACGTCAACCTGAAATGGCGCCAATGCTGCAAGTTAAGATGTTCATCATCGCAGGTCTACTGGATGCGGTTCCAATGATCGGTATCGTAATCGCGTTGCTATTCACATTCGCAAACCCATTTGTTGGCCAACTAGCTGGCTAATAAACCGCTGTGATCAGCCTTTATTAAGAAGGCTGACTCCAGAGTAAATGGACCCTAGCAACCCTTTTTAAGGAGATGCGTTGTGAATATGAATGCAACTTTGCTGGGTCAGGCTATCGCTTTCTTCTTCTTTGTGGTGTTCTGCATGAAATATGTATGGCCACCAATTATGGAAGCGATTGAAGAACGTCAGAAAAAAATTGCTGACGGCTTGGCAGCTGCAGATCGCGCTGCCAAAGACCTGGACCTTGCACAAGCTAATGCTTCTGATCAATTGAAAGAAGCGAAACGCGCCGCGAGTGAGCTGATTGAACAGGCAAATAAGCGTAAAGCTCAAATTGTTGATGACGCTAAAATTGAAGCCCAAGCTGAGCGTGAGAAAATTCTTGCTCAAGGCATGGCTGAAATTGAAGCTGAACGTAATCGTGCTCGTGATGAGTTAAGAAAACAAGTTGCAACTCTAGCTGTGATTGGTGCTGAGAAGATCATTGGGCGCTCCATCGATATGGAAGCGCAAACTGATATTCTTAACAAAGTCACTGCAGAACTGTAATTAAAGGGGCAAGCACATGTCGGATATGACTACTATCGCACGCCCCTACGCTAAAGCAGCATTTGACTTTGCGGTCGAGAATAACGCGCTGGCACAGTGGGCAGAAATGCTAACTTTTGCGGGTGCTGTGGCAACTGATGACACTATGCAAGATATTCTTGATAGTGGCTATGCCGCTGACAAGCTCGCTGAAATATTTGTTTCAGTGTGCAGTGAGCAACTCGACGAATTCGGCCATAACTTAATTAAAGTGATGGCTGTTAATGGACGCCTCAATGCGCTACCTGATGTCTGTGGTGAATTCATGCTGATGAAACATGAGCATGAAAAAACCATCGAAGCTATGGTGATATCTGCCATTGCTCTTGATGAAAACCAGTTAGATGCGATCAGCGCCAAACTTGAGCAGCGTTTAGCACGTAAAGTGATGTTGACCTGCAGTGTAGACGAGACCCTGATTGCTGGGGTTGTAATTAGAGCTGGAGACCTTGTTATCGATAACTCTGTACGGGGAAAATTGAACCGTCTGAGCGATACTTTGCTGTCTTGATTTGGGGAATTGTGCATGCAACTTAATTCCACGGAAATTAGCGCACTGATCAAACAACGTATTGAAAACTTCAACGTTGTAAGTGAAGCGCGTAACGAAGGTACTATCGTTTCTGTAAGCGACGGTATTATTCGAATCCATGGCCTTGCTGACGTAATGCAAGGTGAAATGATTGAACTACCAGGCGGACTATTCGCTTTAGCACTTAACCTTGAGCGTGACTCGGTTGGTGCGGTTGTAATGGGCCCTTATGCTTCGCTACAGGAAGGCATGAAGGTAACCGGTACTGGTCGTATTCTTGAAGTACCTGTAGGTCCAGCGCTACTTGGTCGTGTTGTAAACACTCTAGGTCAGCCTATCGATGGTAAAGGTTCAATTGAAACAGAGACATTCTCTCCTGTTGAAGTAATTGCACCGGGCGTAATCGATCGTAAATCTGTTGATCAACCTGTGCAAACGGGCTACAAAGCAGTCGATGCGATGATTCCAATCGGTCGTGGTCAGCGTGAGCTGATTATCGGTGACCGTCAAACGGGTAAAACCGCGATGGCTATCGATGCCATCATTAACCAGAAGAATTCTGGTATCTACTCTGTGTATGTGGCTATTGGCCAGAAAGCTTCAACGATTGCGAACGTGGTTCGTAAACTTGAAGAACACGGCGCATTGGAAAACACCATTGTTGTGGTTGCATCTGCTTCTGAAGCCGCTGCACTACAATACCTTGCACCCTACTCAGGTTGTGCAATGGGTGAATACTTCCGTGACCGTGGCGAAGATGCACTGATCGTATACGATGACTTGTCTAAACAAGCCGTTGCTTATCGTCAAATCTCACTATTGCTAAAACGCCCACCGGGTCGTGAAGCATTCCCTGGTGATGTTTTCTACCTTCACTCTCGTCTTCTTGAGCGTGCTTCTCGTGTTAGCGAGCACTATGTTGAGAAATTTACGAACGGTGAAGTGACAGGTAAAACGGGTTCTTTAACCGCGCTACCTATTATTGAAACTCAAGCAGGTGACGTATCGGCATTCGTACCGACTAACGTTATCTCTATCACCGATGGTCAAATCTTCCTGCAAACAGAACTGTTCAACGCCGGTATTCGTCCTGCTGTTGATCCAGGTATTTCTGTATCGCGTGTAGGTGGTGCTGCCCAAACTAAAGTTATCAAGAAGCTTTCAGGTGGTATTCGTACTGCCCTAGCACAGTACCGCGAACTAGCAGCGTTTGCTCAGTTCTCGTCAGACCTTGATGATGCAACTAAAAAGCAGCTTGATCACGGTCAGAAAGTGACTGAGTTGATGAAGCAAAAGCAATACTCGCCAATGTCTGTATTTGAGCAAGCGATTGTTATTTTTGCTGCCGAAAAAGGTTTCTTAGGCGATATTGAACTTGCCAAGTTAGCTGATTTCGAAGCTGCGTTGCTTTCATTTGCCAAAGGTCAATTTGCTGAGTTAGTAGCTCAAATTGATGAAACGGGTGCTTATAACGATGATATCGAAGCGCAGTTTGCGAAACTGCTGCAAGATTTCAAAGCGACCCAAACTTGGTAATTGGTTGGTGATCGCTTAGCGATCACCTTCTAACGGAGAGTGACGATGGCCAGCGCAAAAGAGATTCGTAACAAGATCGGCAGTGTTCAAAATACACAGAAGATCACTAAAGCGATGGAAATGGTGGCCGCTTCTAAAATGCGTAAAACGCAAGAAGCGATGGAGTCATCACGTCCATACGCACAAACTATGCGCAAAGTGATCGGTCACATCGCCCTTGGTAGCCTTGAGTATAAGCATCCTTATCTCGAAGAGCGTGAAGCCAAGCGCGTCGGTTACATCATTGTTTCTACTGACCGTGGTCTGTGTGGTGGCTTGAACATTAACTTGTTTAAAAAAGCCATTAACGATGTACAGACATGGTCTGAAAAAGGTGCTGAAGTTGATCTTGCGTTAATTGGCGCAAAAGCAACGGCATTTTTTAATAACTACGGCGGCAACGTAACAGCTCAAGTATCTGGCCTTGGTGATTCACCAACGGTTGATGAGCTAATCGGTACTGTTGGCGTAATGCTGAAGAAATATGATGAAGGTCAATTAGATCGTTTGTACCTAGTATACAACCAGTTTGTAAATACTATGGTGCAAGAACCGGTGATTGATCAATTGTTGCCTTTGCCTAAGTCAGAAGACGAAGAGATGCAGCGCAACCATTCTTGGGATTATATTTATGAGCCCGAGCCACAACCGTTACTTGATGCTTTATTGGTTCGTTATGTCGAATCACAAGTGTATCAGGGCGTGGTTGAGAACCTTGCCAGTGAGCAAGCGGCGCGAATGGTGGCAATGAAAGCTGCAACCGATAACGCAGGTGATCTGATTGATGACTTGCAACTTGTGTACAACAAAGCCCGTCAGGCGGCGATTACACAAGAATTATCAGAAATCGTTTCTGGTGCATCTGCTGTTTAAGGCAAAGAATTAATAAGTTTAGAGGATTAACGATGGCTACAGGTAAGATCGTCCAGATCATTGGTGCAGTAGTCGACGTAGAGTTTCCACAGGACTCTGTACCCAAAGTATATGATGCCCTACATGTTGATGCGAAAGAAAACGGTACATTAGTACTGGAAGTTCAGCAGCAACTTGGTGGCGGTATTGTGCGTGGTATCGCAATGGGTACTTCTGATGGCTTACGTCGTGGTTTGTCTGTTGAAAATACAGGCCGCCCTATTGAAGTACCAGTGGGTACAGCGACTTTAGGACGTATCATGAACGTTCTAGGTCAACCCATTGATGAGTGTGGTGAAATCGGTGAGCAAGAGCGTTACGCTATTCACCGTCCAGCGCCAAGCTACGAAGAACAATCAAATGCAACCGAACTGTTAGAGACTGGCGTTAAGGTTATCGACCTTATTTGTCCGTTTGCTAAGGGTGGTAAAATCGGTCTATTTGGTGGTGCGGGTGTAGGTAAGACCGTTAACATGATGGAGCTTATCAACAACATCGCACTGCAACACTCAGGCCTATCGGTATTTGCCGGTGTAGGTGAGCGTACACGTGAAGGTAACGATTTCTACTTTGAAATGCAGGAAGCTGGGGTTGTTAACCTTGAGAAGCCTGAAGAATCAAAAGTAGCAATGGTTTACGGTCAGATGAACGAGCCACCAGGTAACCGTCTACGTGTTGCTTTGACTGGTTTGACAATGGCTGAGCGTTTCCGTGACGAAGGTCGTGACGTACTGTTATTTATCGATAACATCTACCGTTACACCCTTGCTGGTACTGAAGTATCTGCACTACTTGGTCGTATGCCATCTGCGGTAGGTTATCAACCAACACTTGCAGAAGAAATGGGTGTACTTCAGGAGCGTATCACGTCAACCAAATCTGGCTCTATCACGTCAGTGCAGGCGGTATACGTACCAGCCGATGACTTGACGGATCCATCACCAGCAACAACCTTTGCTCACTTAGATGCAACAGTTGTACTTTCGCGTCAAATCGCATCGCTAGGTCTATATCCTGCGATCGACCCACTGGATTCAACATCACGTATGCTTGATCCATTGGTTGTAGGCCAAGAGCATTACGACATTGCGCGTGGCGTTCAGAGCTTGCTACAGCGTTATAAAGAGCTGAAAGATATCATCGCAATCTTAGGTATGGATGAGCTGTCTGAAGAAGATAAGCAAGCTGTATCTCGTGCGCGTAAGATTGAACGTTTCCTAACACAGCCTTACCACGTAGCAGAAGTATTTACCGGTTCTCCTGGTATTTACGTATCACTTAAAGATACGTTACGTAGCTTTAAAGGTATTTTAGCTGGTGAATACGACGATATCCCTGAGCAGGCATTTATGTACTGTGGTGCGATTGAAGACGTATTAGAAAACGCCAAAAAACTGTAAGCTAATTAGGAGGCAATATGGCAGCGATAACCTTTCATCTGGATGTAGTCAGTGCTGAAAAACGTTTGTTTTCTGGTCGTGCTGAAAGTATTCAGGTTACAGGTAGCGAAGGTGAACTTGGTATTCATGCCGGTCACACGCCGTTGTTGAGTGCGATTACTCCCGGTATGGTACGCATTATCAAGCAAGGTGGCGAAGAAGATGTTATTTATCTTTCTGGCGGCATGCTTGAGGTACAACCTGGTATCGTAACCGTACTTGCTGACACCGCTATTCGTGGTATTGATTTAGATACTGCGAAAGCTGAAGAAGCAAAGCGCCAAGCTGAAGAGAGAATTCATAATCAGCATGGCGATATCGATTTTGCCCAAGCAGCCAGTGATCTAGCAAAAGCAATTGCTCAGTTACGCGTTATTGAATTGACTAAACGTTCACGTTAATCATATTTAATAGCAGCATCATAAAAAGCGGCCTTAGGGTCGCTTTTTTTATGGGCAAAAATTATTTATATCTTATCGATAATCTCAACAGATAATTGCGTTATAAATGGTCTGTTTTTTTTATGTATAAATAAATATTATCTATACGGAGTTTTTTGATTGGTTATTTTTTAGTTAAAATGTGCAGTTCATCTTAAACCTATGTGCATCTACAGGTACAATAGGGGTATACAATCTATATATGCATTCAGAGGAATACTTATCATGAGCTTTAGTGCTGTGATTCTTGCCGCGGGAAAAGGCACCCGTATGTACTCTAATTTACCCAAGGTTCTTCATACCCTTGCTGGTAAGCCAATGGTTAAACATGTCATTGATACCTGTAACGATATTGGTTCAAGTAGCATCAATCTGGTTTATGGTCATGGTGGCGATACCATGCAGCAAGTATTAGCCAAAGAAAATGTTAATTGGGTATTACAGGCTGAACAGTTAGGTACAGGGCATGCAGTTAATCAAGCAGTGCCGAATCTTGCTGATGATGAGAAAGCATTGATCCTATACGGTGATGTACCGTTAATTAGCGCACAAACGTTAGAGAATCTACTTGATGCTCAGCCAAGTGGCGGTATTGCATTATTGACTGTAGTTCTGGATAACCCAATGGGTTACGGCCGTATCGTGCGTCGTAATGGCCCAGTGGTGGCGATCGTTGAAGAAAAAGATGCCACTGAAGAGCAAAAACTGATTAAAGAAATCAATACTGGCGTTATGGTTGCTAATGGTGGCGATCTTAAGCGTTGGTTAGCATCGCTTAAGAACGAGAACGCACAAGGCGAATATTACCTAACTGACATCATCGAAATTGCTCATAATGAAGGTCGTGCGGTTGAAGCGGTACACCCTGCGTTAGCGATTGAAGTTGAAGGGGTCAATAACCGTGTGCAACTGGCGCGTTTAGAACGTGCATTCCAAGCTATGCAGGCTGAGCGTTTACTTGAGCAAGGTGTGATGCTACGTGATCCAGCTCGATTTGATTTACGCGGTTCACTGCAATGCGGTACCGATGTTGAAATCGATGTGAATGTTATTATTGAAGGCAGTGTTAGCATTGGTGATAACGTGATTATCGGTGCTGGTTGTGTGCTGAAAAACTGTGAGATTGATGATAACAGCATTATTAGCCCTTACAGTGTGATTGAAGGCGCTATTGTTGGTGAATCTTGTACTGTTGGTCCATTTGCACGTTTACGCCCTGGTGCTGAGTTAATGACTCAAGCTCATGTAGGTAATTTCGTTGAAATGAAGCAAGCTCGTTTAGGTGTTGGCTCTAAAGCTGGTCATCTAAGTTATTTAGGCGATGCTGAGATTGGTACTAATGTAAATATTGGTGCGGGTACGATCACTTGTAACTACGATGGCGCTAATAAGTTTAAGACCGAAATTGGCGATGATGTGTTTGTTGGTTCTGATACTCAACTTATTGCTCCGGTTAAAGTAGCAAGTGGCGCAACTATTGGTGCTGGCTCAACCATTAACCGTAATGTTGGTGAAGATGAGCTGGTGATCACTCGTACACCTGCACGTACGATTAAAGGTTGGAAGCGTCCAACCAAAAAATAGTCTTATTCTATAACTGAAAAAATGTCAGTTTAAAGAGCGATATATTATTAAGCAGAGCGCAAGCTCTGCTTTTTTTATGGCTAAATATTGGTCTTTTACTGCGACTTTAGTGTTATCTATGTTATCCCTTGGCCGTATTATTTTGTGATGAAAATTATTTCAAGGGTATTGCAGGATCCTTTTTAGTAACGCTATACTTGTTTCAAATCGAAACTTATTGTGTTGTTTAACCTTCATGTCGAAACGTAATACTCAGCAACGTCGCCATGCTATTGCCGTTATGGTCAGTGAGCAAGGCGAGGTTAGCGTTGATGTTTTAGCGCATCACTTTTCTACCTCAGAAGTTACTATCCGTAAGGATTTAGCGGCCTTAGAGATTACTGGTTCATTATTGCGCCGCTATGGTGGCGCGATTGCGATGCCGAGCGAAATTGTCACGACTGAGCACACTGAACAAGTTTCAGTGTGTAAGTTAGCGATAGCACAAGCAGCCGCTGATCAAATTCGCGATCACCATCGCATTATTATTGATAGTGGCAGCACTACTGCCGCATTGATCGCGTTATTGGGGGGTAAGCAAGGTTTGATTGTGATGACTAATGCACTTCACGTCGCCAATGCCCTTAATGCACTTGAAAATGAACCGACGCTATTAATGACTGGCGGTACTTGGGATCCCCATTCAGAATCCTTTCAAGGGCAGGTCGCAGAATCAGTATTACGTTCGTACGATTTTGATCAGCTGTTTATCGGTGCTGATGGCATTGATGTTGCCCGTGGCACCACCACCTTTAATGAATTAATGGGGTTAAGTCGAGTAATGGCTGAAGTCTCGCGTGAAGTAGTGGTGATGGTCGAATCAAATAAAGTCGGGCGCAAAATCCCCAACCTTGAATTAGCTTGGCAAGGGATCAGTACTTTGATCACTGATGAAGGCTTAAGTGATAGCGATAAAGCCAGTATTGAGCAACATGGGGTGCGAGTGATTCGTGCCGTCGTTAACGGATAATCTCGAAATAATCAAAGCTGTGGTAAAGGAATTATTATGTGTGGAATAGTTGGTGCAGTAGCACAACGTGATGTGGCTGAAATTCTAATTGAAGGCTTACGCCGTTTAGAATATCGCGGTTATGACTCTGCTGGTATTGCAGTGGTGGCTGCTGATAATACGCTGCAGCGTGTACGTCGATTAGGCAAGGTGCAAGCGTTGGCTGATGCGGTTGAGAGTATTGATTTATGCGGTGGTACCGGCATTGCGCATACTCGCTGGGCAACCCATGGTGAACCATCAGAAGCTAATGCCCATCCACATATTTCGGGTCAACATATCGCTATTGTTCACAACGGTATTATTGAAAATCATCAGGTTTTACGTGAGTTATTGCGTGAGCGTGGTTATGTCTTTAGTTCGCAAACAGATACTGAAGTGATTGCCCATTTAGTTGATTGGGAGTTACGTTCGGCAGATTGTTTATTAACAGCAGTACAAAATAGCGTTACTCAACTTGAAGGTGCTTACGGTACCGTAGTGATGGATAGTCGTGATCCTGAGCGAGTGGTGGTGGCGCGCTCTGGCAGTCCATTAGTGATTGGACTTGGCATTGGCGAAAACTTTATTGCTTCTGATCAATTGGCATTATTGAATGTCACTCGACGGTTTATGTTTTTGGAAGAAGGTGATGTTGCTGAAGTGACGCGGCGCAAAGTGACGGTATTTGATAGCCAAGGTCAAGCCGTTGAGCGTAAAGTGAGTGAATCAACAGTAGAGCATGATGCAGCAGATAAAGGCCAATATCGGCATTATATGCAAAAAGAGATCTTTGAGCAGCCAAGTGCATTGATCAACACTATGGAAGGTCGAATTAGCGATGATCATGTGATCATCGAAAGTATTGGCAGTGATGCGGCGACGATCCTCGATAAAGTTGAACATATTCAGATCATTGCTTGTGGTACTTCTTATAATGCTGGCATGGTGGCACGGTATTGGTTTGAATCGATTGCTGGTGTTAGCTGTGATGTCGAGATTGCTTCTGAGTTCCGTTATCGTAAATTCGTTACGCGTCCAAATAGCTTACTGATCACCCTTTCCCAATCAGGTGAAACAGCAGATACATTAGCAGCATTGCGTCTTGCCAAACAAAAAGGCTACATGGCGGCAATGACGATTTGTAATGTTGCGGGTTCATCGTTAGTGCGTGAGTCTGATTTAGCCTTTATGACCCGTGCAGGGGCTGAAATTGGGGTGGCATCAACCAAAGCATTTACTACTCAGCTGGTGGCACTATTGATGCTAGTAACAGCGATTGGTAAGCAGCAAACCACGCTAGATAAAACACAAGAGCAACACATTGTGGCAGCATTGCAGCAGCTTCCAAGTTATATCGAACAAGCATTAGCGTTTGATAAGCCGATTGAGGCATTAGCAGAAGATTTTGCAGATAAACAGCATGCGTTATTTTTAGGTCGTGGTGAGTTTTATCCGATTGCGGTTGAAGCATCATTGAAGTTGAAAGAGATTTCTTACATTCATGCTGAAGCTTATGCGGCTGGTGAGCTTAAACATGGCCCATTAGCGTTAGTGGATGCTGAAATGCCAGTGATTGTGGTAGCCCCAACCAATGATTTACTTGAGAAACTAAAATCAAACATTGAAGAAGTACGTGCACGTGGCGGGTTGTTGTATGTTTTTGCTGATAATGAAGCTGATTTTGATGATGGTGATGGTATGAAGATCATTACCATGCCGAAAGTTGATGAGATTATTGCACCGATTTTTTACACCATTCCAATGCAGTTATTGGCGTATCACGTTGCGCTGATCAAAGGTACAGATGTCGATCAGCCTCGTAATCTGGCTAAAGCGGTAACGGTAGAATAGTCGTTCATACGCAGTTATAACAAAGGTGCCAGCATTGGCACCTTTTTTAATGCGGGTTATTTTTGCGAAATAAAAATAGTTGAATGCAAACTTACGAACTGCAATTCAAAATACAAAAATAGTCATATATGCAACGATAATTGTCTGATTTAATCGTAACTTGGGGCTAAAAAACTTGGCGCATCATCTGCAAGGAGTTGTTGTAGTAATTATGTTTACAACGGGTTTTTGGAGTAAATGATGACAGATCGTAAACAACAGATGGCGCAAAGGATCAAAGAGGCGCGTGAGTGGAAAGGCTTAACCCAAGTTTATATGGCCCAGCAATTGAAAGTCGCACGCCAAACCTATTTGGACTTAGAAACCGGTAAAACGGAACCAAAAGTGCGATTATTGGTTGAGATTTCAGAGCTAACCGAACGGCCGTTAACCTGGTTTATCTATGGTGATTTAGGGCTCGATATTATAGAAAGTGAATATAAAGAAGAGATCGATAAATTAGTCCAGTGCTTTGGCTGCCTTCCCCACTCTGCTCGCCAAATAATTTTACAGCAAAGCATTCAATTAGCGCAGTATATGGCGGAATATACTCGAACACTGACTCATCGCCATTGATTGTAATAAAAAAGCAGCGTCGTTAACGCTGCTTGATAGCACTTGGTTATTTGAGTTTATTGGGCGAGAAAAAACTTATATGCAGCGCTGTCTGTCTCATCATGCCAATGATAACCAAGTTTACGTAGGTGGGTGGTAAACGATAGCAAATCATGTTCAGCTAACTCAAACCCACATAAGACTCGGCCATAATCAGCGCCATGGTTGCGGTAATTAAATAAGCTAATATTCCATTGATCGCCTAAGGTAGATAAAAACTTAGTCAGGGCGCCTGGATATTCTGGAAATTCAAAACTATATAACCGCTCTTGCAATGGCTTAGGTGGCCGGCCACCAATCATATAGCGTACATGCACTTTGGCCATTTCATCATCCGATAAGTCCATTACCGGATAACCACCTTGACGCAGATCAGCAATAATATGTTCAAGTTCTTGTTGGCCTTGAAGTAATCGTACCCCGACAAACACATTTGCGAGTTTGTCATCATTATAGCGGTAGTTAAATTCGGTCACAGCACGGCCACCAATTAGGTGACAAAAATCTAAAAAAGCCCCAGGACGCTCAGGAATAGTCACAGCTAATAGCCCTTCGCGTTTCTCGCCTAATTCACAGCGTTCAGAAACATAACGCAGACCATGAAAGTTAAGGTTAGCACCTGATAAAATAGCAGCTAAGTGGCATTGCTGTAATTGCTGCTGCTCAGCATATTTTTTTAAACCTGCCAGTGATAATGCTCCTGACGGTTCAGCAATCGCGCGAGTATCTTCAAAGATATCTTTCACCGCCGCGCAAATTTCATCGCTACTGACGGTGATCACATCATCAAGATATTGCTCACATAAACGAAAGGTCTCACTGCCAATACGTTTCACCGCGACACCGTCAGCAAACATGCCAACTTGATCAAGTGTTACGGGTTGTCCGGCATCAAAAGCCGCTTTTAAACAAGCTGAATCTTCCGCTTCGACACCGATAACTTTAATCTCTGGTAGCAGTTGTTTTAATAATACAGAGACGCCCGCGGCTAAACCGCCACCGCCGACAGGAACGAAGACATACTCAAGATGGCCATTTTGTTGCACCAGCTCAATACCAATCGTGCCTTGTCCTGCAATGATGGCTGGATGATCAAATGGAGGTATAAAAGTATAGCCATGTTGCTGCGCCAGCATTTCTGCATGAATTTTGGCTTCATCAAAGTTATTACCGTGTAAGACCACATTTGCGCCAAATCCGCGTACTGCATCAACCTTAATATCGGGAGTAGTACGTGGCATGACGATAGTGGCGCTAACCTCTAACTTTTGGCTTGATAACGCTAATCCTTGGGCATGATTACCTGCAGATGCCGCAATGACACCAGCCTGACGTTGATGTTCTGTCAGTTGAGTCATCATGTTATAGGCGCCACGTAATTTAAACGAATGTACAGGCTGACGATCTTCTCGCTTTAATTGCACATGATTGCCGATGCGAGCACTGAGGCGAGCTAAATTTTGTAGAGGGGTAACTTGCGCGACCTCATACACCGGGGCGCGTAAAATATTGCGCAGATAATCTGCACCGCTAAGTAAATATTGATCGCTGACAGGGTTCACTTCGGCCATCAGATTATCCTTCTAACTTGGATTTATCACGTACAGCACCTTTATCGGCACTGGTCGCAAGTAGTGCATAGGCTTTAAGTGCTAATGATACCTGGCGTTCGCGAGCGACAGGTTTCCAGCCGCGTAATTCGGCTTCTGCACGGCGAGTGGCGAGCGTGGCATCATCAACTAGTAAGTTGATACTGCGATTAGGAATATCAATTGCGATCATATCGCCACTATTAATTAAGCCAATAGTACCGCCACTGGCAGCCTCGGGTGAAACATGGCCAATCGATAATCCTGAGGTGCCGCCTGAGAATCGACCATCAGTGATCAGGGCGCACTCTTTACCCAGTCCCATCGATTTCAAATAGGTGGTTGGATAGAGCATTTCTTGCATCCCCGGTCCGCCTTTAGGTCCTTCATAACGAATAACGACCACATCACCGGCTTTGACTTTACCGCCAAGAATACCTTCCACTGCCGTATCTTGGCTTTCAAATACCACCGCTGGACCGGTAAAGGTTAAGCAGCTTTCATCAACCCCTGCAGTTTTAACAATACAGCCATCAAGCGCCATGTTGCCAGATAGCACTGCTAATCCGCCTTCATTACTAAACGCAAACTCTCGATTACGAATACAGCCATGTTGACGATCATCATCAAGGGTGTCCCAACGGCAATGTTGTGAAAAAGCTTTAGTGGTGCGAATACCTGCAGGGCCTGCACGGAAGAAATCTTTTACGACTTGAGATTGGGTTTGCATAATGTCGTAATGGCGTAGGCTTTCGGCAAAGGTTTCACCCAAAATATTATGGCATTGGTTGTGGAATAAACCGGCGCGATCAAGTTCACCTAAAATAGCGTAAACGCCACCTGCGCGGTGAACATCTTCCATATGGTATTTCGGGGTTGAAGGAGCGACTTTACATAACTGTGGTACGCGACGTGACATTTGATCAATGTCAGCCATGGTGAAATCAATCCCACCTTCTTGTGCTGCTGCTAATAAGTGTAAAACGGTATTGCTTGAACCGCCCATTGCAATATCCAGTGCCATTGCATTTTCAAACGCGAGTTTATTGGCAATATTACGCGGTAATGCGGTGTCATCGTCTTGTTCATAGTAGCGTTTAGTTAAAGCAACGATACGTTTACCAGCATTAATAAATAGCTGCTCACGATCGGCATGTGTTGCCAGCATTGAACCGTTACCCGGCTGGCTTAACCCTAGCGCTTCGGTTAAACAGTTCATTGAGTTAGCAGTAAACATGCCAGAGCAGGATCCGCAAGTTGGACATGCTGAACGTTCGATCTGCTCACTTTGCTCATCAGAAACTGTTGGATCCGCACCTTGGATCATCGCGTCGACCAAATCAAGTTTGATCACTTGCTCTGAAAGCTTGGTTTTGCCAGCTTCCATTGGTCCGCCAGAAACAAAAATTACTGGAATGTTTAATCGCAATGACGCCATTAACATTCCTGGAGTGATTTTGTCACAGTTGGAAATACACACCATCGCATCGGCACAATGGGCATTGACCATGTATTCAACGGAATCGGCAATTAATTCGCGTGATGGCAATGAATACAGCATTCCGCCGTGGCCCATGGCAATACCATCATCAACTGCAATAGTATTAAATTCTTTGGCGATACCGCCTGCTTGTTCGATTTGTTCGGCAACTAATTGCCCCAGATCTTTTAGGTGGACATGACCGGGAACAAATTGAGTAAATGAGTTTACAACGGCGATAATGGGCTTACCGAAATCTTGATCTTTAACTCCAGTTGCGCGCCATAGAGCACGTGCGCCTGCCATATTTCGGCCATGGGTGGTGGTTGCTGAGCGATACTTAGGCATAACAATAAAATCCTTTTTGGTTCAGCCATCATGGTGATGGCTGAAGCTATTTATTAAGTTGATTTACAGCCGCTTATTTGGCTGGGTATACGTAGTCCAACCAACCCCATTTGTCGTCGGTTTCGCCGTTAAATAGCCCAAAGTAATCACTTTGTAATTGTTGAGTAATCGGCCCGCGTTTACCGCAACCTACAGTAATTTGATCCACGCTACGTACTGGAACAATTTCAGCCGCAGTGCCGGTCATGAAGATTTCATCGGCAAGGTATAGCGCTTCACGGGCAATATTTTCTTCGCGAACTTCATAGCCGCGCTCTTTGGCTAGAGTCATAATGGTGTCACGCGTGATGCCTGGCAAAATAGCACTGGTTGTTGGTGGCGTTGATAGGATACCGTTACGAACGATAAAAATATTTTCACCAGCCCCTTCTGAAAGGTAACCATCAACACTTAACGCAATCCCTTCAGCGTAACCATGGCGACGAGCTTCGCTACCAACCAGTAGTGATGATAAGTAGTTACCTCCCGCTTTAGCTGCGGTTGGAATGGTGTTGGGTGCAGCACGGTTCCAGCTTGAAATCATCGCATCGACCCCATTCTCTAACGCTTCTTCACCAAGGTATGAGCCCCATGGGAATGCAGCAACAATCAGATCCATGATGGTATCAACCGGAGGACAAACACCTAAACCAACGTTACCCACATAACCTAATGGTCGAATATAGGCTGAATCAAGTTTGTTGACGCGAATGGTTTCACGGCATATTTCCATTAGCTCATCGCAGCTATAAGGAATGGGAAAACGATAAATTTTGGCCGAATTAAGTAATCGTTGCATGTGTTCTGGGTGGCGAAAAACGGCCGGTCCCTTAGGAGTGTTGTAACAACGAATACCTTCAAAAACAGAAGTGCCATAGTGCATTGCATGGGTAAGAACGTGAACATTGGCTTGTTCCCAAGGTACGATACTACCGTTAAACCAAATATAATCAGCTGTGTTTGCCATGATGAGTTCCCTTCTTAAATTGTATCCAAATTGTCGATTTGTGAGGTGGTAACCGTGGTTACATCCCAGAGTTTTTCTATTTGATTGATTAGAATGCTAATCGGACGATCACTATCAACAATGATAGCGATAGTGGCGATATTGCTATGGTGATTTTGAGTTGCATCCACTTTCTTGATCACAAATCCACGGTGGCGAATAACCCGTAAAATACGCTCAAGTAACACCGGTTTGTCGTTAGCTTTTATGTCGAGTAAATATCTTTCCATGATCAGGTGTTCTCCAACATATCTTGATTAGCGGCGCCCGGTGGCACTAATGGCCATACGTTTTGTTCTTCATCTATCACTACATGTAATAAATAGGCACTTTTACTGGCAAGCATTTCAGCCAATGCTGGTGCGACTTCTTCTTTGCGAGTGATGGTTTTTCCTGGAATATCAAACGCCCGTGCCAGCATCACAAAATCTGGATTATCATCCAAAATGGTCTCGCTATGGCGGCCATCAAAAAACAGTGATTGCCATTGACGTACCATGCCTAAGCGTTGGTTATTAATCAGGACCATTTTGACTGGAATTTGGCGGCGTTTAAGGGTGCCTAGTTCTTGAACATTCATCATAAATGAGCCGTCGCCTGAGATCAGAATCGATTGATCATCTGGACGCGCAACACTGGCTCCCATCGCGGCTGGTAAACCAAAGCCCATGGTGCCAAGTCCGGCAGAAGTAATGTAGTTCTGTGGTTCGCGAGGTTGAATATGCTGCGCAGCCCACATTTGGTGCTGGCCTACATCAGTTGATACCATACTGCTATCAGGCATCATGTCTGACAGCTGTTTTAGCAGTAATGGTGCATAAATTAACTCACCAGGATGGTCGTAACGCCATTTACCAATTTTGCGTAAATGCTCACTGTGGGTTAACCAGCGGCTAATATCTTGACCTAATTCGAGTTGGGGCAAAATGGTATTAATGTCACCACGTAAAGGCGCGTTTGCATGGCGGAGCTTATTAAATTCTGCGGCATCGATATCAATGTGGATCACTTTGGCATGGGGAGCAAAAGTATCAAGTTTGCCTGTAACACGATCATCAAAACGAGCCCCAACCACAATCAATAAATCGGCTTCTTGAACAATAAGGTTCGCCGCTTTGGTGCCATGCATTCCCAACATTCCAAGGTAATGTGGGTCATGGCGAGCAACAGAGCCTAAGCCTTTAAGGGTACTGACTGATGGCATTGGGTTATTGAGCAGAAATTGGCGCAATGTTGCGGTTGCCTGCGCAATTTGCACGCCACCACCGACGTATAATACTGGTCGCTGACATTGGCGCAATAGTTGTTGCGCAGTTGTTATCGCAGCAGTGTCAGCAATCGGTAATGCGGGTGGTGTAATTGGTGCTAATAAGGCTGTTGGTGCTGTTGCAAGTTGAACATCTTTGGCGATATCAACGATGACCGGCCCAGGACGACCTGTCTGAGCAACCACAAACGCTTCGGCTAATGTCGGTGCAAGTTCATTAATATCAGTGACTAAATAACTGTGTTTGGTACATGATAATGACATTCCAATCACATCCATTTCTTGAAAGGCGTCGGTACCTATATGTGAGCTAGCCACTTGGCCTGTAATCGCGACTAATGGTACTGAATCCATAAATGCATCGGCCAAGCCTGTGACTAGGTTGGTAGCACCTGGGCCTGATGTTGCCATACATACAGCAACCTTTTGAGTGGCACGAGCCATACCAATGGCTGCCATTGCCGCCCCTTGCTCGTGGCGACATAAAATATGCTCAACGTTACCATCATAAAGCGCATCGTAGATGGGCATGATTGCGCCACCTGGATAGCCAAAAATAGTTTTAATACCCTGCTGTTGCAGCGCTTGTACGACTAACTCTGCCCCTGTCATCGCTGCTCCTTGCGTATGTGGTTGACATAAAATTCAAATAAAAACCAATCCTGATCTTGTGCTTAAATTTGTTGATTTAAAAAAGCCCCCGAACTTCTCAGTGCGGGGGCTTTGCTGTGTCTTGGTAGCGTTAACTTTCGCCTGCAAATCCCCTGCGCGGTGAGATAATCACCACGATGACGTTAATAATGAGTATTAGGGATGTTGCAGTTATGCGCATAATTGTCCGATTTTTATTGTTTAGTTGTTGCTATACCTAAGTGGTAACACAGATCTGTGTCACATGACAAGAAAAAAATTTGGTTTTATAGACAGACTCGCTGCATTAATGGGGCTTTGATGTAACACCTTAGATAAATTTCATTAACCCGCTGGTATATATTGCCAGTCAATGGGGAGTCACCAATGACACTTGCGATTGTTCATAGTCGAGCCTGTGTGGGCGTTGAAGCCCCAGCTGTAACCGTTGAGGTTCATTTAAGTAATGGGATGCCAAGTTTTACCTTAGTCGGTTTACCAGAGACCACCGTCAAAGAGGCTAAAGATCGCGTGCGGAGTGCAATTATTAATGCTCAATTTGAATTTCCATCGCGCCGAATTACAGTTAATTTAGCCCCAGCCGATTTACCCAAAGAAGGTGGGCGGTTTGATTTACCGATTGCATTAGGAATTTTAGCGGCATCAGGGCAAATTTCGTCGCAGCGGTTAGCACAACATGAGTTTATTGGTGAACTGGCGCTATCAGGTGATTTACGGCCAGTAAAAGGTGCATTACCAGCAGCATTAGCAGCTTTGAAAGCTAAACGCTGTTTAATTGTGCCCGATCACAATGGTGATCAAGTGGCGTTAGTGGCGCAAAATAAACACAAATCAGCACCAACATTATTGGATGTTTGCGGGTTTTTATGTGGTCAACAACAGCTGCAATTACACCAGCAGCCACGCTCAACAGTAACGACAGAGGCAGTAAATGAACAGCGTGATATGCAAGATATTATTGGGCAGCAACAAGGTAAGCGAGCATTAGAAATTGCGGCTGCAGGAAGTCATAATTTATTATTGTTAGGGCCTCCGGGAACAGGTAAAACTATGTTGGCATCGCGATTACGGGATCTATTGCCACCAATGACCCACCAAGAAGCGATTGAGACCGCCGCGGTAGCGTCATTAACCCAACAATCTTTACATCAAGGTAACTGGCTTAATCGTCCCTTTCGTACTCCCCATCATTCCAGTTCAATGGCGGCCTTAGTTGGTGGTGGATCGGTGCCTAAACCTGGAGAAATTTCATTGGCTCATAATGGGTTATTATTTTTAGATGAAATGCCGGAATTTGAACGCAAAGTGTTAGATTCATTGCGAGAGCCACTAGAGTCAGGGCAAATCGTCATATCGCGTGCAACAGCTAAAACCACCTTTCCTGCTCGGTTTCAATTAATTGGAGCCTTAAATCCAAGTCCAACGGGTTATTATGAAGGCAATCAATCACGAACCAATCCGCAAGCTATTTTGCGCTATTTAAGCCGTTTATCAGGGCCGCTATTAGATCGATTTGATATGTCGTTAGAAATTCCCGCATTACCTCGCGGCACACTCACTACTGGCGGTGATCGTGGTGAACCGAGTGCGGTAATTAAAGCGCGGGTTGATCAAGCACGAGCACGAATGCTGGCGCGTTGCGGTAAAGTTAACGCTTTACTCTCTACTCGCGAACTAGATCAATATTGTGGCTTATCATTGCAAGATGCTGAGTTTTTAGAAAATGCCCTGCATCAATTGGGACTGTCTATTCGCGCTTATCATCGCATTATTAAAGTGGCGCGGACAATTGCAGACTTAGCGGAGCAAGAACATATTCAACGATCTCATTTAGCCGAGGCACTTGGCTATAGAGCCATGGATAGGCTGTTAAAGCAATTGAGTAGTCAGGTGGTATAGAGCGAAAAAAAGAGGCTGATTAGAGCCTCTTTTTTATGGTCATAGGTTGTTAATCTGTGATGTTATTTTTTAAGTAAAAAGTTAACTAATTCAAAATATTCATCAGTAGATTTAATTTTACCTGTTTTAACGAGGTATTTATTATTCACCACTACAGCAGGTACACCTGTTAAGCCCGCATCTTCAAAGGCTTTATCATAACGGCTGACCATTGAGTTAACTGCGAAGCTATTGAAAGCACCATCAAACTCTGCTGCTGGTACGCCTTCATCAATGAAGATTTGGCGAACTTCTGCTTCATTACGAGGCGGTTGATTGAGGGTTTGAATACGGTTAAATAGTACCGGTAACATTTTGTCATTGACGTTTAAAATAACGGCAGTAGCAAATGCTTTACTCATTACTTTCCCCATTGGACCACCCATAAATGACACGTGCATTTTTTGAAATTTCACATTGTCAGGTAGTTTGGTTTTCAACTGTCGAATCATCGGTTCAAATTGAAAACAGTGCGGGCAATAAAGTGAAAAGAACTCAGTCACAACCGGTGTAGTTGATTGGGGCTGATCTAATACCTTATAGTAGTCGCCTTCCGTAAATTTGGCAGCGTGAACAGAAAAAGACAATAAAGCAGCACTGACGAGTGCAAGTAAATTCTTCATCATTTTGAGGTTCCTGATTATCCATGTCGTAGCTAGATATTAGCTGAGTATAGTCATTAATTGTTGTTATTTTATATTACCTTACCATTGTGGCATTAGCTGCAATGGTTGTTCATTTAGGCTAAAAATTTGTTCTTTAAATGCTAAAACCTGGCCTTCCCAATATTTTGCATCGCCAAACCATGGAAATGCGCGTGGAAATGCTGGATCTTGCCAGCGCTTAGCCAGCCATGCCATATAGTGGACCATTCTAAGTGCACGTAACGGTTCAATTAATTTAAGTTGGCGCGGATCAAAGTCAGCAAATTCATTATAAGCTTCAAGCAGTGTATCTAGTTGTGCCAGTTGATCATGGCGCTCACCATTAAGCATCATCCATAAATCTTGTACAGCTGGGCCATTGCGAGCGTCATCTAAATCAACAAACATTGGTCCATCACGCCATAAAATATTACCAGGGTGACAATCGCCATGGAGGCGTAAAGCGGGCCAGTCGGTTGACCAATGGCTTTCAATTTCTGCAATTAAGCGATCAAGATCAGCAAAAAAACTGTGTTTTAGGTAATCAGGAATAAAGTCGCTATTGGCAAGTATTTGTCGAGGCTGATAAACGTATTCTTCTAATCCTAATGTTGGACGATGAATAAAGGGTTGGCGTTGACCTACTTGATGAATGCGGCCTAAAAAGCGTCCGACCCACTCTAATTGGTCAAAATTATCGACTTCAAATTGACGCCCACCGACACTTGGAAATAGTGCAAATCGATAACCGTTATAATGGTGTAAGGTACTGCCATTGATGGCGATGGGGGCAGCAACAGGAATATCGTGTTGTTCAAGCTCAAGGGTAAATTGATGCTCTTCATCAATTTGTTGATCACTCCAACGTGCTGGACGATAAAATTTGGTCACATATCGTTGGCCATCTTCAGCTTTAAATTGATAAACACGGTTCTCATAACTATTGAGTGCCAGTAAACCTGACTCGGCATGAACCTCAATACTATCTAACGCATCAAGCAGTACATCGGGGCTGAGATCTGCAAAACTAAAACTTTGTTTTTCCATGACGGAATCCTGAATCTGGCTTGGAATAGTTGTTTAGCTTAACCGTGAATGGGATTAAAACAACTTAAACATTGGTCGCGACAATGATGGCGCGGGATTATTTTTACAAAAAAAGCCAGTTAGTGATAACTGGCTTAAGAAATAAAATAAAACCACTAGTTAGTGATTATTTGATGATACCGCGAGCGCGTAAGATAGCTGTTTTAAAGTCATTTTCACAATCTTTTGCAAGGCCTGGAATCATGGCATCTTTGTCGCTATTACGCATTTTTAAATGGTAAATAAGAACATCATCAGTTAATGCTTCTAGTGGACCTTGGTATTTAGCTTCAGCTGCTAATTTAAGTAGAAATTCAACCAAATTAAGGTCGGGATCTTTTTTCCACTCAGGGTGCAGTAATTCAATCAGTTCATTAACGCGATGGGTTTTCATTATTAACTCCGTAGCTTGGGCTGAGCCAATCGTTAGACGATTGTATTATCATTATTTTAGTACCCGTAAATTATAACAAAGCCCGCTGGGATACAATCAATGCCTATGCCAAAATTAGGTTAATAAAAAAGCAGCCAAGGCTGCTTAATATAACAATTAGCGTTGTTGCTGTTGATTACTCTTCAACTCAGACACTATTTGTTGTGGCGTTATTAACTGTGCATCAGCAGTCGTTAAGTGAACGTCAGTTGTCGCTGCTTTTTTAGGATTAACTTTATACTGTGGTGCGTGGGCAGTGGCACGTAAACGCGATGGACTGCGGGGGGTACTTGCATACCTGACTGTGGATGCTGGACGCATAATTCACCTATTGTCAGGCTCATCCATGGCCAAAAATTCAAATATCTTTCTGAAGGGAAAATTCCCTACTGGGTAGAACCCATCCATCAGAACATTGGTTGGTTGTTAACCAAATCGGGCGCAGGATAACAATCTGGTAATTAAAAGTCGAGCATAAAATAAGCAAGAAAATGCTAATATTTAATTATTACATTGTTTCGATACTAACTATTGCAATAATTACCCCCTTGATGCACCGTGTCGCTCAGCCTTATATAAGGCAGTATATTGATATTAGCGTTCGTTTAGTTGTACAACAAAGGCCTTGGGAGAGGATCTATGGATCAGGAGCAGCAACGTATTGTTGCTAATCGTAATTTATCTTATCGATTAGCAGAGGCTATTGGTCGCCGTATTTTAATCGGTGATCCTGCCCCTGGCGAAATTTTACCAGGCGAAGTTGAGTTAGGTGAAATGTATGGCGTTAGTCGTACTGCTGTCCGTGAAGCAATAAAAATGCTCGCGGCAAAAGGCATGGTATTACCGCGTCCACGCATTGGTACTCGTGTAATGCCAAAGAAAAACTGGAATTATCTTGATCAAGATTTGCTAGCTTGGTTAGATTTTGATGCTGATTCAGAGTTGATCGTTGAGTATCAAAAAGTGCGCTTGACCCTAGAGCCTGAAGCGGCAGCATTAGCAGCGGTTCATGCGACAGCTGAAGATCGACTTGAATTTGAGTATTTGATGCAGCAAATGCATCAGATGAAAGATAATTTTGATCAAGAACGTTGGATTGAAATTGATACTCGCTTTCATCAGTTAGTGTATTTTTCTTCTGGTAACCATTTTATTAGTCCGTTTGGTAATTTATTCAAAGCGGTATTTGAAAATTATTTTCGTGTTGTCACTCGTGAAGAAGTAATGCAGCTTGATGTTCATCAGCGGATTGTCGACGGTATTTTAAACCACGATCCAGATACAGCACGGCAAGCAACCTTAGAGTTGCTACAATAGTCCGTTAATTATGGAGCCTAATGGCTCCTTTTTTTATAAAAAAATACTGCCATTAAAGTGATTAACAAAAGGTTGCTTAATTTAGGCTTACAAGTGTAAGCTGAAATGATGATAGTGATTGAATGAAACGTCCTTTGAGGTATATAAATCATGAATAATGTAATCAAAACTGAGTTAGGTTATTCAACGGCAGAAGAAGTTGCCAACAGTGTTAGCCACGGCCTTGGGTTGGTGTTTTCAGTGTTTGGACTATATTTGTTGTTAGATAAAGCTTTTGCTTTACAGGCAGATACGTTAAGTATTGTCAGTTATATTGTTTATGGTATGAGTATGATTTTATTGTACCTTGCCTCAACGTTATATCATGCGATCCCGATTAAAAACGCGAAAAAGCCATTAAAGATTTTTGATCATTGCGCTATCTATTTATTGATTGCTGGTACCTATACTCCGTTTTTATTGATTGCTTTGCGTACTCCTTTAGCATGGGGATTAATGGCTGTACTGTGGGGTTTGGCCCTGATCGGTATTGTCGCTAAAATTGTTTTTATTCATCGTTTCAAAAAATTATCATTATTCACCTACCTTGCGATGGGTTGGTCATCAGTGATTGTGATCTACCAATTAGCGATGTCTTTAGCACCCGGAGGATTAGTATTATTAGCTCTTGGTGGTGTGATCTACTCTTTAGGGGTGGTGTTTTATGTCAATAAGCGTATTCCTTACAACCATGCGATTTGGCATTTGTTTGTTTTAGGCGGTTCTATTTGTCATTTTTGTGCGATTTATTTTTATATTAAACCGCTATAAATCACGAAAAATTCAAATAAAAAAAGAGAGCGCGATGCGCTCTCTTGTTATTTTTTGGAAGGCGGTATTTATTAATCTCGCCAAAAAGCGGGAGCAAAAACCACTAACACGGTTAATATTTCTAAACGTCCCATTAGCATGCCTAAGCTTAACGTCCATTTCGATAAATCAGGCAAACTAGCAAAGTTACCTGTTGGGCCAATGATGGTTCCCATACCTGGACCGACGTTAGCTACCGCAGTAACCGCACCAGTAATACTAGTGATTGGATCTAAACCTTGCAATGCTAACACTGAAGCAATCACGATAATGGTCATGATAAAAGTAAACACCAGAGCCACTACTGAACGTACGATATCATCAGTTACCGGCCGGCCGTTATAGCGCTGAATGAACAATGCTGATGGGTGAATAGATTGCATAATATGTTTGCGTAATAGCGCAAAAGCGATTTGGAAACGGAAGATTTTAATCCCGCCACTGGTTGATCCAGAACAAGCACCAACCAGTAATGTGAATGCAAAAATAATCGTTGGTAAAGGACCCCAAGCGGTAAAATCACCAAGGCCAAAGCCGGTTGTAGTTACCACTGAGATGATATTAAAAAACGACAATCGCATTGCATCAACGACTGAATAACCTTTATTAAAGATCAGACAGGCTGCAACAATTAAACTCGCTACCACTACAAATAAGGTGTAACCCTTCACTTGCGCATCACCAAATAACGTCCGAGGATGACGTTTTTTTAGTGCTTGCACAAACAATAGGAATGGTAATCCACCAGCAAACATAAAGAAGGTTGCAACCCATTGTGCACTGTGTGAAAAGTGATTCATTGAGCCGTCAGAGGTAGAATACCCGCCGGTTGAAAGGGTAGTAAAAGCATGGTTGATCGCATCAAAAGTATTCATGCCAGCACACATAAACGCAATGATACACAGCACGGTGAGAATCAAATATACGTTAATGATATTTTTGGCGACACTTTTGGTACGAGGCGAGCTTTTATCTGACCAATCAGACGATTCTGTTTGGAATAACCGCATGCCGCCGACATTGAGCATCGGCAAAATAGCTACCCCCATAACAATAAAGCCGACCCCACCCAACCATTGTAAGGTTGAGCGCCACAGTAAAATACTTGGTGCCATTTGATCGAGGCCACTTAATACTGTTGAGCCAGTAGTAGTGATGCCCGACATGGTTTCAAAATACGCATCAGTAAAGCTGATGTGATTAATAAATACAAATGGCAGCGCAGCAAAGGCACTGGCAACGGTCCATACCAGCGTGGTGATCAGGAACATATCCCGTACGCTGAGCTTAAACTCGTCAGTTTTACCGTAAGAAAGTAATAAGAAAGCCACAGAGTGGGTAATAACCACTGCTGCAGCAAAATCCATAAAACCTTCAGTGCCGGTAAAAAAGGCCACTAAGGTAGGTACATACATAAACAGGGCTATTTTAGATAGCACCAGTCCGAGTACAAATAATATTGGACGTAAATTAACCATAAGCAGTTACAAAAAGAAGGGGCTCGGTTGGAAAAGACGTTCAACGTCAGGGATATATTTCTTATCAACTAAGAACATAACTACGTGGTCATTTTGCTCAATCATGGTGCGATCATGGGCGATTAGCACTTCTTCGCCACGCACTACTGCACCAATAGTGGTACCTGGTGGTAGTTTAATTTCACTGATGGCACGACCAACCACTTTTGAGGTACTGGCATCACCATGGGCAATGGCCTCAATCGCCTCGGCAGCACCACGACGTAATGATGATACGTTCACAATATCAGCTTTACGCACATGGGTAAGTAGCGCTGAAATGGTTGCTTGTTGAGGTGAAATCGCAATATCGATGGTGCCACCTTGGACTAAATCAACATAAGCGCCACGCTGAATCAGGACCATGACTTTTTTGGCACCTAGGCGCTTAGCCAGCATTGCCGACATGATATTGGCTTCATCGTCATTAGTAACAGCAATAAAGACATCAATTTGTTCGATGTGCTCTTCGCTGAGTAATTCTTGATCCGAAGCATCGCCACAAAAGACGATCGTGTCTTGCAGCATTTCGGATAAGTTTTCAGCTCGCTGCTGATTGTGTTCGATCAGTTTGACACTATAGTTCTGCTCTAGACGGCGGGCCAAACCAGCACCGACATTACCACCACCGACAATCATTAAGCGTTTGTAGGGTTTCTCTAAGCGTTGTAATTCGCTCATTACTGAACGGATATGATTACTAGCAGCGACAAAAAACACTTCATCATCCGCTTCAATAATCGTCGTGCCTTGAGGACGAATTGGTTGGCCTTGGCGGAAGATTGCCGCAACACGAGTATCAATATGTGGCATGTGTTCGCGCAGGGCTGATAAGGCATTACCTACCAATGGGCCGCCGTAGTAGGCTTTTACCGCCACTAAACCGACTTTTTCTTCAGCAAAGCTCACTACTTGTAATGCGCCAGGGTATTCGATTAAACGTTCAATGTAATCGGTAACCAATTCTTCTGGTGCAATAAGGTGATCGACAGGCACTGCATCGGATTGGAATAATTGTTCTTTTTCTCGTAAATATTCAGGAGAACGAATGCGAGCCACGCGGTTAGGAGTGTTAAATAACGAGAACGCTATTTGGCAGGCAATCATGTTAGTTTCATCAGAGTTAGTGACGGCAACCAACATATCTGCATCTTGAGCCCCAGCATCACGTAATGTTTGTGGGTGGCTTGCAAAACCCTGTACAACTCGAAGGTCATATTTATCTTGTAGTTCACGAAGACGATCTGGGTTCTTATCAACGATGGTTATATCGTTATTCTCGCCAACAAGGTTTTCAGCAAGCGTGCCGCCAACTTGTCCAGCGCCGAGAATGATAATTTTCATAGTCTATGCCTGATGAGTAATGCCAACCAACAGTCACTGTTGACTAAAATCGACAGTGGATGGCGTATAAAAGAGACTAAAAAGCGGAACATTAAAACTAAGTTCCGCTATTGTTAGTGATTTATCTTAGTTTGCTTTAGTTAATACTGCGTAGTAAAAACCATCCATCGCTTCTTCACCAGGCAGGATCTGACGCCCAGGAGAAGCGGGATCGCTATCGACTAAGGTTGCGTCAGCAGTACGGGCTAAGAATGCTTTTACTTGATCACAGTTTTCTTGTGGTGTGATAGAGCATGTCGCATAAACCAAGGTACCCCCCGGTTTTAATTGCAGCCACATCGCATCAAAAATCTCAGCCTGTAGTAATGCTAATGCTGCGATATCTTCGCCACGACGGAGCCACTTAATATCTGGGTGACGACGAATAACACCCGTTGCTGAACAGGGTGCATCAAGTAAGATACGATCAAACTTTTCGCCATGCCACCATTGCTCAGGGTAACGCGCATCAGCACATAAGACTTGTGCGGTGAGGTTTAAACGGGTGAGGTTTTCATAAACGCGTTTAAGGCGGTTTTCATCACAATCAATCGCTACTACTTGTGCTGAAGGTACTCGCTCCATGATATGAACCGTTTTACCACCAGGGGCTGCACAACAATCGAGAATTAACTCACCCGGTTGTGGTGTTAGGTAATCCACCGCTAGTTGTGCTGCTGCATCTTGAACCGATACCCAACCATCACTAAAGCCTGGCAACTTGGTTACATCACACGGTGAAATTAAGCGTAGTGCGTCCGCCGCTTGCGGGTGTAATTCGGTTGCAATACCTTCAGCGTCTAATAAAGCACGGTAGGTATCACGATCATGATGGTGACTGTTTACGCGTAACCACATTGGCGCTTTAGTGTTATTAGCTTCACAAATGGCCGCATATTGATCTGGGTAACTGGCTTTAAGTAATTTTAATAACCAACTTGGATGGCCATATTTACCCGCATCGTGACTGATAGCTTGCTCATCAAGGGCCTCTTTTTGACGCTGGTAACTACGCAAAATGGCATTAATTAAGCCGCGTAATTGGGGTTTTTTAAGAGTCTTGGTGGCATCAACTGTTTCAGCAACCGCAGCGTGAGCAGGAATGCGCATATAACCAAGTTGATATAAGCCAACTAAAATCAGGTGATGAAAAACCCGTTGTTTACCGGTTAATGGTTTTTCCATTAATGCCTGAGTGATTGACTCTAATCGAGGTAGCCAGCGTAATACGCCGTAGCAGATTTCCTGCAATAAAGCGTGATCACGTTCTCTGATATCCTGCTGCGCTAGCGGTAGCGCGGCAGACAATGACTGCCCTTGATCGACGACCTGATAAATTACTTTGGCCGCTGCGGCTCTTACATTCATAGCTGTTTCCTGAGCGCTGTTGGTGCTGGCGCTACGTGGTTAATCTGAAAAAGAAAAGCCAGTGACTTAACCCTGGCCTTGGTATTTAAAGTTGGTTACCGACTTGGAACCATTCTCGACGCGAGTTTAATAAATCTGCCGCTGACATGGCTTTTTTTCCTGGTGGTTGTAGAGATAACAGACGCAAAGCGCCATTAGCTGTAGCGACCACAATACCGTGTTTATCTGCAGCTAAAATCGTACCCGGTAATTGGCCTTGGTTATCACTCTCAACACTGGCTTGCCATACTTTGATCGTTTGCTCTGCGACAGTGAAGTGGCTCATTGGCCATGGATTAAACGCACGTACGCAACGTTCAATGGCTGCGGCATCCATGCTCCAATCAATCTGAGCTTCTTCTTTGCTTAATTTCTTAGCGTAGTTTGCTTGAGTATCATCTTGCTTGGTCGCAACAGCTGTGCCATTTGCAATTGTTGTTAAACACTCAATTAATGCACTTGGGCCAAGATCCGCTAATTTTTCATACATAGTAGCGCTGGTATCGGTCGCCGTGATCGGTAACGTTGCCACTTGCAGCATGTCGCCAGTATCAAGACCAATATCCATTTGCATGATGGTAACGCCAGTTTCTTTATCACCCGCCCAAATTGAACGTTGAATCGGTGCCGCACCGCGCCAGCGTGGCAAAATTGAACCATGAACATTAATACAACCAAGTGGTGGTGTATCAAGTACTTCTTGGGGTAATAATAAACCGTAAGCCACAACAACCATAATATCGGCTTCAATCGCAGCGAGTTGTTGTTGAGCTTCAAGATTACGCAGTGAGGCTGGTTGGAACACCGGAATATCGTGTTCTACGGCGATATTTTTAACTGGGCTCGCTGTGAGTTTTTTACCACGACCGGCAGGACGGTCTGGTTGAGTATAAACCGCCACAACCTGGTGCTGTGAAGACAATAACGCCGCCAAATGACGGGCGGCGAAGTCAGGCGTACCTGCAAAAATAATGCGTAATGGTTTGCTCAAGATAACCTCGAATGGTGGGTGTTGTTAGTGAGAACGTTTTAATTTTTCTAATTTGCTTTTAATACGTTGGCGCTTAAGTGGCGACAAGTAATCAACAAACAGTTTGCCAGCAAGGTGATCCAATTCATGTTGAATACAAATTGCCAGAAGGTCATTGGCCTCAAAAGTAATGTTATTGCCGTCACGATCTAATGCTGAAACAGTGATCGTTGCTGCACGTGGTACAAAACCGCGCGCTGTTGGCACTGAAAGACAACCTTCTTCAATACCATCATCACCATGGGCGGCAGTAATTTGAGGGTTAATCAATACCATTGGTTGATCACGTTGTTCAGAAACATCAATAACGACAATTTGTTGATGAATATCGACTTGGGTTGCAGCAAGACCAATACCTTCTTCGTCATACATGGTTTCAAGCATGTCATCGATGATCTGTTGAGTTTGTGGCGTAATCGCCTCTACGGGTTTGGCAACAGTACGTAGGCGGTCATCTGGAAAGATTAAAACTGACAATAGCGACATAAGGGCTCGAATTCGTTAACGGTTACTAGAAAGATATAGCGTTGTTGGTCTAATTCTAGTCATTTTAGCACCCAAATAACAGTACCTAATACGTGCAGTCGTCGTTAACCGTTGTTGATAGCGTCAATATAGATACCACTTAAGTTGAAATAATTTATGTTAGCTCTTAGCAAAGTTAAAGCATTCTCGATGTAACAGTGATTATTAAACCGTGATATAAGCCGAAAAGCCTTGGGCAGTGGTTGTTAAACGGTCGACATATCAAAGAGCTAATGCCAACCTTTGCCAATATGAGTGATTATTTAAATATCGCTAGGTCGCAACTTGTGCAATCGAAGGAACGGATCACATGAGGCAATGGGTTATTATCGTTATTTTTATTCTTTTTATGCCGTCGTTGGTTGCCGCCCCTCAACCACAGCTAAAAAATACTCACCCGGAAATTTATGTGGTTAAGAAAGGCGATACCTTATGGGATATCTCAGCGGTATTTTTGAATAACCCGTGGTCGTGGCCTCAGTTATGGCAAAAAAACAGTTATATTAAAAATCCCCATTTAATTTATCCAGGTGATCGCTTACACCTTATTTGGGTTAATGGTAAACCGCAATTAAGCCTGAAAAAACACCTTAAATTATCCCCTCAAGTGCGAGTTGTGCGCCAGCCGATCACTTCGTTACCAGGATATTTAATGGTGGCATATGTGGCACAAGATAAGTTGATCAGTGCTGAGGCGTTAATGACTCAACCACAGATCCTTGGCACCAGTGAAGAGCGTGGTTATCTTTCTATTGGTGATGTGTTGTGGGCTGATCAGTCATTAGTGCCGACTAGCCAATGGCGAGTGTACCGTTTAGAGCAAGACTTTGTTCGAACTGATGAGCAACAGCAGACGGAGAAAACGGCGATTACGGCAAAGATCTCAACCCTTAAAGAAATTGCTGATGTAACGGTGATAACCAGTGATGGCGTTACCAGTCAATTACAGGTTGATCGTTTTCAGCAAGAAATTATTCCCAATGATATTTTATTGCCATTATTAGGCGCTGATATTCAGCATGACTTATCGTTTTCACCAATGACACCGCCAGCATCATTATCTGCGACAGTGTTGGGTCAAATCAGTGGTTATAGTTATATTTCTAATTACGATGTGATTGTGCTTGATCGTGGTCATCTCGATGGTATGGTTGCTGGACAGGTATTTGAGTTGTTTAAACCCGGCGCGGAGGTGCAAGGTAAAAAAGGTCAATATCATTATCAAACCAGCACTTTATTAACCGATAGTACTCAACTTGGCACTGTCGCCGTGGCACAAGCGATGGTATTACGTCCTTATGAATATTTTAGTCTAGCGGTGGTACTAAATAATCAGCAACCGTTTAAACCTGGTGTGGTTGCTCAGGCGCCACGTTCATAATCGTGATGACCGATACAGAGCTTATTGCATGGTTACAACTGGCGGCTGTTCCTTCATTAGGGGGCAGCCGTATTCAGCGCTTGTTGGCCCATGCGAGCCCATCGCAATTAGTGGCAATGACAGCAGAACAATTGCAGCAATATGGGTTAACAGCCAAACAAATACAGGCTTTGCTGCATCCTAATCAGCAGTGCTTAGACTACGCATTGCAATGGCAGCAAGCACCGCAACAGCATATATTAACCCTCGCTTCAGCGCATTATCCTCATCTATTAAAGCAGATTTCATCACCGCCACCGATATTGTTTATTCGTGGAGATGTGACCGCGTTAGCCGCCCCCCAAATAGCGGTTATTGGTAGTCGTTCGGCATCCATTGATGGTCGCGAATCGGCGTTCCATTTTGCAAAAGCGTTAGCCGCTAATAATTATGTGGTCACTAGTGGGCTAGCATTGGGGATTGATGGTCAGGCACATCAAGGGGCATTGCAAGCCGGTGGATTAACTATTGCGGTATTAGGCTCAGGGCTTGATCAGATTTACCCGGCTCGACATCGTACATTGGCAGCCAGTATTGTTGAACAAGGTGCATTAGTGTCAGAGTTTTGGCCACAACAACAGCCGTGTTCGCAAAACTTTCCGCGTCGAAATCGTATTATTAGTGGTTTATCAACTGGAGTATTAGTGATTGAAGCGGCGCAAAAAAGTGGCTCATTAATTACCGCTCGTTATGCGTTGGAGCAAGGACGAGAGGTTTTTGCACTGCCAGGTTCGATTCATAATCCTGCCAGTCGTGGCTGTAATGCGCTGATTAAATCAGGTGCTAAACTGGTAGAAAGTCCGGCTGATATTTATGAAGAGGTAGGAAGCCTGACAGAATGTGCAATAAACAATCAAATAGGCGTGCCTTTAGCAACGAAGCAAAATGAAGAATTGCCATTTCCTGCACTGTTGGCTAACGTAGGCACCGAAGCGACACCCGTAGATGTCGTTGCTGAACGCTGTAAACAACCCATCCACCAAATTTTACCGCAATTATTAGAATTAGAACTGTCCGGTTGGGTGACTGCAGTGCCCGGTGGTTATATCAGAACGAGGAGGGGCTAGTTATGATGGATATTCTTATGTATCTATTTGAAACCTATATTCAAAGCGAAGCTGAGTTATTAGTCGATCAAGACGAACTCTCAGAGGAACTTCTGCGTGCAGGTTTTCATCAGGATGATATTTACAAGTCCTTAGAGTGGCTTGAAAAACTGGCTGCTTTACAAGAAACAGAAAACACACCGTATGTTAACCATAGCGCGATAACGTCAATGCGCATCTATACCGACAAAGAAATGTTACGTATGGATACAGCGTGTCGAGGTTTTTTGCTTTACCTTGAGCAAATTGATGTTCTTAATGCTGATACGCGAGAAATGGTGATTGATCGCGTAATGGAGCTCGATACTCAAGAATTTATACTTGATGATCTAAAGTGGATTATTCTGATGGTGCTGTTTAACGCTCCTGGAAATGAAGCGGCTTATGATCAGGTAGAAGAATTATTATATGGCGCAGAAGATGGAGGTCTACATTAATAATGACCACCGACAGTGAACCCTTATTTGCAGCCCATGAACACGCATTACAACATCAATCATGTCCACAGTGCAACGCTGATTTAGTGATGCGTTTTGGCAAGCATGGCCCTTTTTTGGGGTGTGAACATTATCCTAAGTGTGATTATATTCAGCCCCTTAAACAAAATGATGGCCATATAGTTAAACAGCTCGATATGCCATGTCCTGAATGTGCTCAGCCATTGGTTTTACGCCAAGGTCGCTATGGAATGTTTATTGGTTGTTCAGCATACCCTGAATGTCATTACCTTGCATCGCCAGAAAAAAAACCTCAGCAAACTGATATTAATTGTCCTGAATGTCATCAGGGGCATTTAGTTGAGCGCAAATCACGCTATGGCAAACTGTTTTATGCGTGTGATAAATACCCGCAATGCCGTTTTGCCGTTAATAATAAACCCGTGATTGGTACATGCCAGCAGTGTGGATTTGGCTTGTTGCTAGAAAAGAAATTAGTCAGTGGTATCAAATTGCAGTGCGCTGATCGAAAATGCAATGCTTATCAAGATGTTGAAAAATAAGTTAATTAACGATGAAAACTAAAAGCCTGCATAATAGTGCAGGCTTTTTTTATAGGCTATTTAGTGTGGTAGTGCAGGAAAATACTGTGGCGGTAATATTTGCCCTAATAACATTAACTGATATTGCAATAGCTCTGGGGTTGCCGCACAGACATTAATATGGCCCATTTTACGACCGTCACGTTTTTCTTTGCCATACCAATGTACATGACAATTTTCTAAAGCTAATACCGCTTCGGGAACGCTATCTTGGCCGAGAATATTGATCATAGCACTTGGACGAATAAGATCGGTGCCGCCTAATGGTAAATCGCACACTGCTCGAAGATGGTTCTCAAATTGGCATGTCTCTGCGCCTTGTTGAGTCCAATGGCCTGAATTATGGACGCGAGGGGCGATTTCATTAACCAGTAATTGGCCATTAACCTCAAAAAATTCCAACGCCAGCACGCCAATATAATTTAATTGTTTCGCCACCGCGGTGAACATTTGTTGTGCTTGTTGTTGTAGGGCACTGTCACCGACAATGGCAGTTGATAAGCTAAGTACGCCATCAGTGTGAACATTTTCACTGAGGGTATAGGTTTTAATCTCCCCTTTAGCATTTCGCGCACCAATTAAAGATACTTCACGATCAAAACCAATAAATTTTTCTGCCACAATCGCTTGGTTATCACTTGCCGCGATACATTGTGCCATTTCGTTCCATACAGATTCAATTTGGTCACGAGTTTTTAAGCGCCATTGACCTTTACCGTCATAACCGCCTAAAGCACTTTTTAATACTAGCGGTAATCCAATTGCAGTAATCGCAGCGTCTAAATCTGCACGACTATTAATAATATGGTATGGCGCATTAGCAACTTGAGCGTTATTTAATAAGTTTTTTTCAATGCGGCGATCGCCACCGGCTTTGATGGCATCAGGGTGAGGCTTAAATTTACCACTGGCTGCGCAGAGGTTTAAAATAGCATCAGGAATATGTTCAAATTCAGCGGTGATAACATCGGCAGCGGCAATGGCTTCAATCAATGATAATGATTGGCACTGTTGAGTTAGAGGGTGTACAACATTGGTGGTCGTTACATCGTAGGCGATAACATTAATATTCAGTGGTGCGCCGGCGAGTGCCATCATTCGTGCAAGTTGGCCTGCACCAAGTACCAGTACCTGATTCATTATGCATCCTCAGCCGGATTAGGGTTATCGAGAACAGTATCAGTTTGTTGCTGACGGAAAGCTTCAACAGCCGCTAAAACCTCTGGGTTGTGAGTTGCAATGATTTGAGCGGCTAATAAACCGGCATTGGCAGCACCTGCTTCCCCAATGGCGAGGGTACCAACGGCAATTCCTTTTGGCATTTGCACTATTGATAATAGTGAGTCCATGCCTTTTAAAGCGCGAGATTGCACCGGTACACCTAGCACGGGCAAACTGGTAAACGCAGCGGTCATGCCTGGTAAATGTGCAGCGCCGCCAGCACCAGCAATAATAACGCTAATCCCGCGATTGCGGGCTGTTTCAGCATACTCTGCTAATAGATGAGGAGTACGGTGAGCTGAAACCACTTTAGTTTCGTAAGCAACGTTAAAGCGCTCGAGCATTTCTGCGGCATGTTGCATGGTTGGCCAATCAGATTTTGATCCCATGATAATTCCAACTTTCATTCCGATCTCCTATAGGTAATGAACGACTAAAGTGTTATTTACGCCATTATACGGTGATTTACTCCAAAGGAAAACGTTTGCGTAGGTAAAGTTACGCTATGATTAACCTTAAATGGTGTTGTTAAGCATGTGTCGGTATGATGATTATCTAACTAAAAAATAAACTATCAGCTGAATAAAGAGCAGAGGAATTTGTGGCAAATATTACCCAAGTAGTGACAGCATTAAAGCAAGGTCAAGTGATTGGATATCCAACCGAGGCGGTATTTGGTGTTGGTTGTGATCCTGATAATCAACAGGCTGTGAATAAATTATTAGCCTTAAAACAGCGCCCAATAGAAAAAGGCTTAATCTTAATTGCAGCTGACTATGAGCAGTTATTGCCTTATATCGATGATAGTCAATTAACACCGCAGCAAAAACAAACGGTATTGGCATCATGGCCGGGGCCTGTAACTTGGGTAATGCCAACCAAATCTAATGTACCAGCTTTTTTAACCGGTCAATTTACCACCATTGCAGTGCGGGTTACGGATCATCCATTGGTTCAGCAATTATGTCGTCAGTTTGGCAAGCCTTTAACATCAACCAGTGCCAATTTAACCGGACTTGAGCCAGGACGAACGGTAGCTGATGTTGAACAGCAACTTGGAGATAAACTGGCAGCGATACTTGATGGTGAAACCGGAGGTCGTACTAATCCTTCTGAAATTCGAGATGCCCAAACGGGTAATATTTTCCGTCAGGGGTAGTTAATGACAGATTGTGAGCAAATAGAGCTTAATAAGCACGCAGTAAAAACGTTTTTACTCCAACTTCAAGACATCATCTGCCACGCATTGGCACAACAAGATGGCAGTGCGGTATTTGAACAAGATCAATGGCAGCGTGAGCAAGGTGGCGGTGGTCGTAGTCGAGTATTGCGTAATGGCACTGTGTTTGAGCAAGCAGGGGTAAATTTCTCCCATGTTTATGGCGATGAGATGCCATCATCCGCGACAGCACATCGGCCAGAACTAGCAGGTCGACGTTTTGAGGCGATGGGAGTGTCATTAGTGATCCATCCCAATAATCCTTACGTGCCAACTTCTCATGCCAATGTTCGCTTTTTTATTGCTGAAAAAGACGGTGAAGCGCCAGTGTGGTGGTTTGGTGGTGGTTTTGATCTTACCCCATTTTACCCTTTTGATGAAGATTGCCAGCACTGGCATGATACAGCCAAAGCGATTTGTGCTCCGTTTGGTGATGATGTTTATCAACAACACAAAGCATGGTGTGATAAATATTTCTTTTTACCGCATCGTAATGAAACCCGCGGTGTGGGTGGTTTATTCTTTGATGATCTCAATCAATGGGGATTTGATAAGAGCTTTGCTTATACTCAAGCGGTCGGTAATGGTTTTGTTGATGCTTATATACCGATAGTGGCTCAACGACATCAATTACCTTATGGTGAACGGGAACGTGAATTTCAGCTTTATCGTCGTGGACGTTATGTGGAATTTAATTTGGTTTATGATCGTGGCACCTTATTTGGTCTACAAAGTGGCGGAAGAACGGAATCTATTTTAATGTCGATGCCACCATTAGCACGTTGGGAATATTGTTATCAGCCTCAACCTGATTCTGCTGAAGCACGCTTGAGTCGTGATTATCTGCATCCGCGCGAGTGGTAATTAATTATTGAGCTCAGATCTCGAAGTGATAGAGCCTCTTATATATAAAGGGAGAATTCGTATATGGATAAGTATGTCGTATTTGGTAACCCGATCGGGCAAAGTAAATCTCCGTTCATTCATACCTTGTTTGCCCGTCAAACGAACCAGCAGATGACATACACTAGTCAACTAGTAGCGCTTGATGGTTTTGTACAAGCGGCAGATGCATTTTTTCAGGGTGGCGGTAAAGGTTGCAACATCACGGTACCATTTAAAGAGCAAGCTTATCAATATGCGACCATGCTGACTGAGCGTGCTCGTTTGGCTGGTGCGGTAAATACACTTAAAAAATTGGATGGTGGTGGCGTGTTAGGTGATAACACCGATGGTGAAGGGCTGGTACAAGATTTCATCACTCAGCATGTTGAGCTAAAAGATCAACGCATCTTATTATTAGGCGCAGGTGGTGCTGCTCGTGGTGTGATCTTGCCATTATTAGCACAACAACCTCAACAATTGGTTATTGCAAATCGTACTGTAAGCAAAGCACAACAATTGGCAGAGTTGTTTGCTGCTTTCGGTAATGTTGTTGCACTAGAGCAAGCTCAACTTGAGAGCCAAACTTTTGATGTGATCATCAATTCAACTTCCGCCAGTTTATCGGGGGATGTGCCAGCGATATCACCTGCGGTGGTTGGTACGAATACTACATGCTATGACATGGTTTATGGTTCAACGATCACCTCTTTTAATCGTTGGGCAAAAGAGCATGGCGCAATTAAAACGTTAGATGGATTAGGGATGCTCGTTGGACAAGCAGCGGAAAGCTTTGTGCTATGGCGCGGCCTTCGTCCAGGAGCTAAACAAGTACAACGCGAGTTGCGCCGAACTTTACAAGAGTAAAAGTAATGAACCAAGATATTTTATTTTCAGATATCCAATCATGGGATGCCGTTCGACAAGCTGTTAACTTCCCAGCCCAACAGGGAGGGGCATTGATTATCTGTTGGGTTACCTTAGATTGGTTACAACAGCATAGTGGTAAAGCTTTAAATAACCAAGCTGATATCTTGGCTGAGTTTTCTTCATTGCGGTTTGATCTAGAAGAGTTAGCTGAAGTGATGATTGAAGATGAATCTTTTGATGATAACGGTGATATCGTTATTGAATGATTGGATATCAAAAGTAAGTCCTAAGATGGGGCTTACTTTTTTTTACTATCATAGTTTTCGCTGAGGTATTCATTTTTTAAAACGACATAGTTATTGGCTGAGTGAGGTAAGAATGCTTTTTCTTTTTCTGTTAATGGACGTGTTTGTTTGACAGGACTACCAACATATAAAAATCCCGACACTAAACGTTTATTTGGAGGCACTAAACTTCCAGCACCAATAATGACGTCACGCTCAATAATTGCACCGTCTAAAATAATGCTTCCCATGCCGACTAATACCCGATCTTCAATTTGGCAGCCATGCAACATGGCTTTATGCCCAACCGTTACGTCATTACCTATAATAAGCGGATAACCTTTGGGGTTGGTAGCGCTGATGCGACTAACGTGAAGTATTGAACCGTCTTGGATATTACTGCGTTGACCAATCTTAATGTGATTAACATCCCCACGAGCAACCACTAATGGCCACAAACTACTGTTTTCACCAATAGTAACCTGACCGATAACGACCGCAGTGGCATCTATATAAGTAGTATTGGCAATTTGTGGTTGATGATTCTGGTACTGGCGAAGAGAAAATGTCATAAAAATGCTTATTTAATCGAAGTTATACTTTCACCATAGCGAAAAACTCGTATGATTAACAACCAAAACATAACGGGTTGATCGTTATTTGGACGTTCGGGCAAATATGACGAATTTATTGCAGTTTAGGCCTTGCCAACGTGATCGAAGTCTCTATAATACGACCTCACTGACACGGAGCAAGCCATTGGCTAGCAACGAAAATCAGTATTGTTCTTTAACAATTTGACCATGCAATCTGTGTGGGCACTCGTTGAATAGTTAAGTCGAAAGATTTATCAATGAACTGAGTGACCAATACAAATAACTACGGTTATTTGGCACAGTCAATTCATTACCATTCTGTTGGAATGGTAATAGCTTTAAAATTACATTAGTAGTTTTGAAGTCAGTATTCATTGAGCCGTTTCGAAAGAAACAACAAAACTTTAATTGAAGAGTTTGATCATGGCTCAGATTGAACGCTGGCGGCAGGCCTAACACATGCAAGTCGAGCGGTAACAGATTGATAGCTTGCTATCAATGCTGACGAGCGGCGGACGGGTGAGTAATGCCTGGGAATATACCCTGATGTGGGGGATAACTATTGGAAACGATAGCTAATACCGCATAATCTCTTCGGAGCAAAGAGGGGGACCTTCGGGCCTCTCGCGTCAGGATTAGCCCAGGTGGGATTAGCTAGTTGGTGGGGTAATGGCTCACCAAGGCAACGATCCCTAGCTGGTCTGAGAGGATGATCAGCCACACTGGAACTGAGACACGGTCCAGACTCCTACGGGAGGCAGCAGTGGGGAATATTGCACAATGGGGGAAACCCTGATGCAGCCATGCCGCGTGTATGAAGAAGGCCTTCGGGTTGTAAAGTACTTTCAGTTGTGAGGAAGGCGTTGAAGTTAATAGCTTCAGCGTTTGACGTTAGCAACAGAAGAAGCACCGGCTAACTCCGTGCCAGCAGCCGCGGTAATACGGAGGGTGCGAGCGTTAATCGGAATTACTGGGCGTAAAGCGCATGCAGGCGGTCTGTTAAGCAA